>DATHNJ010000194.1:0-2391 GCA_035486155.1 Occallatibacter sp.
GAAGAGTTTCTGGAATTTGAACGTCTGCTCTTCGAGCTCTCGGTGCGTTTTGCGAATATCCCAACTGACCGGGTTGTTGCCGAAATCGAGACGGGATTGGTGCAGCTCGTCAAGTTTCTCGGCTTTGACCGCAGCGCATTCTGGGAACTCATCGATGAAAAACAGCAACACTTTTTGTGCACAGTCGCGATAGAGGGCGTGGAGCCGCCTCGGCGCGGCCCAATCCCCTCCGACTTGGCTTGGTTCGCCAAGGAGCTTCGAGCGGGCCGCACCGTCGTTATTCGCTCGGACAAAGATATCCCGGCCGAAGCAGCCGCCGCAGCGGAATATAATCGCCGCGCTGGCATTCGCTCCTTCTTGTCATCCCTCTGCCCGTTGATGGCCGCGTCGCCGCGGCAATAGGCTTTGGGGCATTCCGCTCCACACGCGAGTGGCCGCCCGAGTTCGTGGCGCGAGTGACGGTCATCGGCGAGGTTATGGCGCAGGCACTCGTGCGCAAGCGCTCCGAGGCCGCCCTGCGGGCGAGTGAAGCACGGTGGCGATCGATATTCGAGACATCGACCCTCGCTATCAGCGTATTCGATCAAGATCTGCACTACACAGCAACGAATCCTGCGTTCCAGGCCATTCTCGGCTATACCGCCGATGAACTCCGGCACCTCACACCACTGGACCTGACCGTCGGTGAAGAGCGCAGCACCGCCGACGTTCGGCTCGCTGCGCTTCGAGAAGGAAAGATCGATCACTACGCCGTTGAGAAGCAATACCGTCGTAAGGACGGCAAGGTGATATGGGCGCAAGCCTCCGTGGCACGAGCTTCGCAGTCCGGACCTGAAATGTTCATCGGAACAATGATCGATATCACGGAAAGCAAGCAGGCGCAGGAGAACTTGCTCGCCGCGCAGTCCGAACTTGCGCGCGTTTCTCAACTGACACTCATAGGGCAGATGACGGCCTCGATCGCCCACGAGATCAAACAACCTATAACGTCGATCGTGATGGGCGCCAGTGCAGGTCTGCGCTGGCTGGCAAAGGAGCCTCCCAATCTTAAGGAGGTGAAAGCCTGCTTGGAGCTAATTGCCAAAAATGGGGACCGTTCGCATCACGTGGTTGATGGCGTTCGCGCCATGTTTCTAAAGCACCGCCAAGAACGGGAGTTCCTGGATTTCAATCAGATTATCAGGGATACGTTGGAGCTTGTGCGTAGCGATGCCCAGAAAAAACGGATCGTTTTGCAGAGCGAGTTGTCCGAAGATTTGCGACCCGTATTCGGCAATCGCATACAGCTCCAGCAAGTGATGCTTAACCTGTTTTCGAATGCGATTGAAGCGATGGATAGCGTCGCTAACGGCGTCCGTCAGCTTCGCGTGAGCTCCACATCGTTCGCCCCCGAGAGCGTGTTGATTGCGGTGGCCGACTCCGGGCCCGGGCTTGCTCCCAAGGATGTCAACCATATCTTCGACCCTTTCTTCACGACAAAATCTGAGGGCATGGGAATGGGTCTGGCGATTTGCCGGTCGCTCGTAGAAGCCCACAATGGCAGGCTCTCCGCCCGCCCTGGCGCCGAACAAGGGGCGGTCTTCGAGATTACATTGCCGGCTGGAGACGTCGGTCAGCTGTTGGACTCCGCTTGAGGCGCAGTGCCGGATCCCGCAGGCGAGAGTCACTCACACCGATTGACTGGCTGCTCGGCAGGTTGCCGCGACGTTTGCGCTCGGAGCGCGGCTGCCGCCGCGTTGGACGACTTCTTATGAGCTCCCACTACAGGCGGCAGAGAGACCTTCTTGTCGCAGTGTAGAAGAAGCGGACCGCACCGCTCCCTATACATTTCGTCCAACGTCAGGCCGCCAAGGCTCTCGCCGGCGGGACCGCGAAACTGCAATATCGTTCAATCGTCGGGTAGAACGCCTCCGCGTCGAGGGGCTTGGTGAAAAAGCCCGCAGCACCGGCAGCGCCGCCGACATCACGCCTGAGGTTGTCCTGACTATTTTTGCTGAGTGTTTCAGCCATCACGAAGACCGGCAGTTGCCTGGTTCGCGGGCTGCTGCGCAGCTTCCACAGCAGGTATTCGGCTTCACAATCCGGCAAGCGATGCGCAGCGACAATCATGCTCGGCATTTCATTTCGCGCAACTTGGAAGCCGTGAAAGCCATCCTCCGCCGTCAAAACCTCGATGCCGAATTTCTTGAGCCGACTTTTCAGCAGCTCAGCCGGGCGCGGATCGGCGTCAACAATCAGTATGCGCGGCGTAGACGGAATTTGTTTGAGATCGTCCCAGCTCTCATGCCGCGAGATTGCTTCGCGTTCATCGCCGGGCAACAAGTCTACCAACGCCTCGCGCAGTTGCTGCCAAAACCTGCTTCCCTTTTCGACCGGGGTTGCGCCCAGGCT
>DATHNJ010000195.1:0-19862 GCA_035486155.1 Occallatibacter sp.
TTGGAAGGTGCGTGAGCGTCATCCACACCAGGAAGAGCCCACGCAAAGCATCGAGTTCGGGCCGGCGTTCGAGCTTGTACGCTATTGCATGTAATCGCATTGGAGGAGGCCGCTCGAAAGAAAACGTGCTACATCTCTTAGACGCCGATTTTCGGTTCGCGACGCGGCGCAACGACCTGTAATTTCGCCCGCAGCGCCAACTTTGCCTGGCCGTCTGGCGGCCTCCGCTTTTCCTTGACTGCTCGGCCGCAGTCTGCAACACTCCGAACGCGTATTCCCAGCGAGCCGAAATTCCTCTCCCTTCGGTGATCCCCTCGCTGAAGCTTTTATGGAATACCCACGGCGCTCCTCGCGTGCGCCGGGAACGATCTCAACAGGAGGGAAACATGAAGAAATATCTTGCGGAACTTGTAGGAACATTCATCCTTGTGCTGTTTGGTTGCGGAACCGCTGTCGTTGCAGGCGACAAAGTCGGCATCGTCGGCATCGCATTCGCTTTTGGATTCGCACTGGTCGGCGCGGCTTACGGCATCGGCCCCATCTCCGGTTGTCACATCAATCCCGCAGTCAGCCTCGGCGTGTGGACAGCCGGACGCATGAAGACAGGCGAGATGATCGGCTACTGGATCGGGCAATTCGCCGGCGCAATTCTCGCCGCCGGAGTTCTTTCCGTCATCGCCGGAGGAGTGGGCGGCGGCTACAGCGTCGCCACAAGTGGTCTCGGCCAAAATGGTTGGGGCGCGGGCTATCAGGGCGGCTACAATCTTGCCTCGGCGGTCGCCTTCGAATTCGTGGCGACTCTCATCTTTGTGATCGTCATTCTCGGCGCGACACAGAAGGCCGCTCCCGCAGGCTTTGCGGGCCTCGGCATCGGCGTCACGCTGGTGGTCATCCACATCTTCGGCATTCACATCACCGGCGTCAGCGTGAACCCGGCGCGCAGCCTGGGACCGGCTCTGTTCGTTGGGGGACAGGCGCTGGCGCAGGTGTGGCTGTTTCTGCTTGTACCGAGCATCGCAGGCGTCGTCGCAGGCCTGCTGTTCCGCACCAAGGCGCTCGAAGCCGAAGACCCCATGCCGGAGATCAAAACCCGCCGCGCTGTCGAGAACGAACTGGCGGTATAGCGCTCACCGCATCGAAACACAAGAGGCGATCCTTATGCTGGATCGCCTCTTTCATTTCCGCCGAAACGTTGCGTTCGCTAAGAGCGCGCCACGAAGCGCAGACGCACATAATCGGCGACCCAATTCCCATCTTCGTCGCGCAGCGTGCGCTCCAGCAGAGCCGTTGCTTCCGCGACGACTACGTCACGCAAATCTTCGGGCAGCTTCTCCAGCACCCCGCGCCGAAACGTCCGGAACCACTCCGTCATCCCGCTTTCCAGCGGCGTCGGCCGCGGAATCAACGCAATCTTCTCCACGCTAAACCCGGCGCGCTCCAGCCTGCGAGTATAGGCCTCCGGCGTCGGATAGTAGTTGACGTCATTCTCCAGCGCGCCATATCCATGCCGCTCCAACGTCGCAAACAGCGCTGTGAGAATCGCCGCGACATTTCCGTGGCCGCCCATCTCGGCGACGAATCGCCCTCCCGGCCGCAGCACGCGCTTCACCTCGCGCAGCATCGCATCGTGATTGCGCACCCAGTGCAGCGCGGCATTCGAGAACACCGCATCGAATGACGCATCCTCGTGCGGCAACGCTTCGGCGTTGGCCTCGTCCGCAACGATCCCGCGCCCTCGCGCCGCAGCGACCATCTGCGCGGACGCATCCACGCCCTGCACAACGGCGCCGGTCGCGGCCAGACGCAAAGACAGTTGCCCATCGCCGCATCCCAAATCGAGAATGCGCTCGCCGGGCTGCGGGGCGAGCCACTCCAGCACGCCTCCAGCCAGCCCGTGTACAAATGCACCGTTCTTTCCGTAGGTCTGCGGATCCCAGGTCTGCGTCACAATTCCTCCTTGACACAGTCTCGGCTCATCGCAGACATAACACAAAGTTATTTAATTTTGGATTTGAATAAGAAATTTCTATACACCCAGAATCGAGCGCTAACTCAAGAAATTACATCGACTGCACAGGAAGCAGCGCCAGATCGTCCACCAGCCCCACTTCCTTTTGCACGAAAGGCTCGCCGTACTTCACGCCGGCCAGAAGGCCGTAGTGGCGGGCTTCTGCGAAGGTGCGCTCGCGAATCTCCTCTTCCGGCACAAACAGCGCGCCTCCCGTGGACTGATTCGCGTACTGCGATTTATAGGCCATCAGAGCAGCATGGCGCTGCTCAATGAACGGCGTGATATCTACGATGAAGCTCGGCCGCACATCGGCGTACAGGCTGGCGTAGACGATCTTGAACGGGCGATGGGGCGCCGTTCCTGTGTCTACCTTCGCCAGTCCGGATAGAAAACACGCCTCGTAGCCCAACGTGGCGACGATCGAATGATCCGGATGGCGCGCCTGCCAATAAGGAAGAATCACAACGCGCGGCCGCAGCAAGCGCACCACGCGCGCAATCTTGATTCGATTTTCGTAGGTGTTCTCGACGTCGCCGTCGGGCAGATCGAGCGCGTCGCGCCAGCCTACGCCGAGCAGCTTGGCTGCCTCAGCCGCTTCGCGTCCGCGCTCTTCGGCCGTGCCGCGCGTTCCGGCTTCGCCGCGCGTCAGATCCAGAATCGCAGTCCGCAATCCGCGCGAGGCCATGCGCAGCAGCGCGCCGCCGCAGGTCTGCTCTACATCATCGCGATGCGCCGCAATCGCCAGCACATCGGCCTGCGGAACGGCGCCTGTCTCGCTCATGGCTATTAGTAGACGGTGTTGTTCGAGTCGGTCGTCCCGTCGATAAAGGCGACATCCCACGCCGTACCGGTGACGGTCACAAACTCGTTGTTGATCGCGGACCCATCGGTCGTGCTGAAGATATACACCTGTCCGCCTTGCGCAACATAGACCTTGTGCAAGCCCTCAACGTCCGCAATGCCGGTTGCATCGCCGACGTAGGGCTCAAGCAACGTAACCGCGTTCGTCGACGTGTTGTACATCGTCAGACAGCCATACGCTTGTCCGGTCTGAAAGCGCTCGCCGTTGTTGCACTTGGTCATGCCGATCCACAACGTGTTGTCGTCGGCCAGGATCATGCGGCTCACAGCGCCCGGCTGCCCGTCGCTGATCGGAGTAGGACCGCCGGCCGTGTTGTTGGTCAGATTCATCACCGTCAGGTTGCCGGCGAAGAATCCATCCGGCTGCGGTTGCTGGCCCACGACATACATCGTCGAACTAGTCACCAGCGCGTTGCTCGATCCGCCGGGGATGAGAACAGTGGAGGCGCTCAGCGCAGCGGTTGTGGGCAGAGTGCCCGATTGCTGGCCGGTGAGAAAGATCATCGGCGCTACCGGCAGCGGCGAGACAGAGGACGCTGTGCCGCCGCACTCAGGCCCGCAATTCAGGACGTACGCCGTGCCGCCATCGGATGAGAAGACGGCTTTGACGGGACGATCGAAGTTCAGAGGCGCGCCATAGGAGTTACCCGTTGCGTCCGTAGCATCCGGGCTCTGAGCCTGAAACAGGCACCACAGCGGCCCGTTCTGCGGTTCGCAATCCACCGCAGCCTTCGGCCACGTGCTCGATCCGCCGGAGTATTGGATCGTCTGCGCCGCGGTCAACTGGCGCGGGTAGTAGACGTAGTTGGAGTTCTGCACAAAGGCCAGCGCCGCTGTGCCCCCCGGGTTCACGCTGACGCGATACACGCCGGGAAGTCCAAGCGAGACCACGGCGCCGGTGCCCTGATTCACAATTGTGAGCACATGGGCAGCCTGCTGCGCGGCAAACGCGTAGACCTGGCTACGGGTGATAAAGATGCTCGACGAAAAGCCGGACAACCCTTTCACCGCGCCAATAGAAGTTTCTTTCTGGTAGTTGACGAGCGTAAAGCTGCCGTCGCCCGATCCGTACACTGCGCCGACCTGCTCTTCCGGCATGTTCTGAATGCTTACCGGCAGCGCGCCCGAGAATCCCGAGATCGAGAACGTCACGTTAATGTTGTTGAACTTGTAGCGCGTGTCGTAAAAGGCGTCAACGATCTGCAGAGCGCCCTTGGTGAGCGCGCTCGGGTTCTGTATCGCGATCATGACGCGCGTGGGCAGGCCGCTCGGAGGAAGCTGCCGGCCCGCAAAGAAAGTCGTCGACCCACATCCGGCCACCGCGACTGCAACTGCTAACGCTCCTGCAGCACTTAACCAAAAACTTCTCTTCTTCAAAATCCCTTACCTCGAGGGTTTAGCGCGGAGCTCGCCGCAGCCGTGACGTGAACTTCTGGATCGCGATTTCCTCATTGCCGAACGCTTGGCGCATCGTCCGGAATCGCTGGCAATACCTGATTTGACTCCCGAAGTATAACAAAGCAACCCAGTCTGCTGGCGCGCCCCGCCGGGCTGCCGTAGCATGACAACAGGATGCCCTCGTTCGCCGACATCTTCGCTGGTCGTCCCTTTCTCGCCGACGGCGCCATGGGCACAGTGCTCGATAGCCGCGGCGTGCCCATCAGCCGCTGCTACGACGAGCTCAATCTCTCCGATCCGGCGTTGATCCTCGCCATTCACGAGGAATATCTGCAGGCCGGCGCGGAGATTCTTGAAACCAACACCTTCGGCGCCAACCGCTTTCGCCTCGCGCGCCATGGCCTTGCTTCCAAGGTGGCCGACATCAATGCCGCTGGGGTGCGCATCGCCCGCCAGGCCGTCGCCCATCTGCGCGAAAAGCAGGCCGGCGGCGCCCAGATCGCAGGATGGATCGCCGGCGCCGTCGGTCCGCTCGGCGTGCGTCTGGAGCCGCTCGGCAAAACCGGCCTCGACGAAGCCCGCGCCGCGTTCGCCGAACAAATGCGCGTTCTGGCCGAAAACGGCGTCGACTTTCTCAGCATCGAGACGATGCCGGCATTGAACGAAGCGCGCGAAGCTCTCTACGCCGCGCTTGAAACCGCACCCGATCTGCCTGTTCTCGTCATGGTCACCGTCGACGACGACAGCAACTGCCTCGACGGCGCCTCTCCCGCGCACGCCGCCGCGCTGCTGACGGAATGGGGCGCAGGAGCTATCGGGGTGAATTGCTCCACAGGCCCCACGTCGGTGCTCACCGCGCTGGAGTCCATGCGACACGCCACATCGCTGCCCCTGGTCGTCATGCCCAACGCCGGCCTTCCCCGCGCGGTGGAAGGCCGCAACATCTATCTCTGCTCGCCCGAGTACATGGCCGGCTTCGCGCGCAAGGCCGTCGCCGCCGGAGCGCAAATTGTCGGCGGATGCTGTGGAACCACGCCCCATCACATTCGCGCCATGCGCCAGGCTATGCGCGCTGTCGATGCGCAGGCGCGCTCCGCCGAAGCCGGCGCCGCCATCGAGATCATCCCCGAAACGCCGCCGGCGCCGCTGGCGGAGCGATCCAGAATCGGCGCGCTGCTGGCGCAGAATGAATTCATCGCCATGGTCGAGATCACGCCGCCGCGCGGGATCGACTGCTCCAGCGAAATCGAAGGCGCGCGCAAGCTGGCGCAACTCGGGGTGCACGCCATCAACGTGCCTGATTCGCCGCGCGCCTCGGCGCGCTTGAGCGCCCAGAGCCTCTGCATTCAGATTCAGCAGCACACCTCCATCGAAACCGTCCTGCATTACACCTGCCGCGATCGGAACGTTCTCAGCATTCAGTCCGACCTGCTGGGCGCATCGTCCATCGGCCTGCACAATATCGTCTGCCTGACCGGCGATCCGCCGAAACTTGGCAATTATCCGGATGCGACTGCTGTGTTTGACGTTGACTCCATCGGTCTGGTCAACCTCGTGCGCCGCCTCAATCATGGACTCGACATCGGCTCGAACTCCATCGGCGCGTCGACGAACTTCACCATCGGCGTCGCCGCCAACCCCGGCGCGCCTGATATGGCGCACGAGTTGCGCCGCTTCGCCTATAAAGTCGAGGCGGGCGCCGAGTACGCCGTCCTTCAGCCCGTCTTCGACCTGCGCCTGCTCGAAGAGTTTCTCAACCGCATCGCAGCGGTCCGCGTCCCGGTGATCGCCTGCATCTGGCCGCTCGCCAGCCTGCGCAACGCGGAGTTTCTGAAGAACGATCTGCGCATCTCTCTACCCGAAGAGATCATGCTGCGCATGGCCCAGGCCGATACGCCCGAGGCGGCCCGCAGCGAAGGCATCGCCATCGCCCGGCAGATGCTCGAGTCCGTCCGCCCCATGGTGCAGGGCGTCCAGATCAACACGCCTTTCGGGCGCTACGACGCCGCGGCGGAAGTCCTCGCCGGAACGCCGTTGCGGACCGGATTAGTTACGGAGCTGCCCGATGCCGTCCTTTGAAGAGTCGCTCAAGAAACTCGAATCGATCGTCGACAAGCTTGAAAAGGGAGACCTGAGCCTGGAAGAATCCCTCAAGCTCTTCGAAGAAGGGGTGGGCCTTTCGGCTGTCTGCAAGAAAGAGCTGGAAGAGGCCGAAGGCAAGGTCGAGATGCTCATCAAGCAGCGCAATGGTTCGTTGAAGGCTGAACCGTTCCTCACCGAAAAAAACTAGCCGGCGCGACCGAAAAGCCATAGCTAGCGCTATCGGCTAGCATCGCAGCCTGCAGATATTCAAAACATTCCAATCGAACCTGCTCGGTTCCGGCCAATGGCTTGCATTCATCTCTCCTGCTGCAACACCGCTGGAGCGATCTTGAACCAAGCTGGGTTCTCCCCTCCCCGATATGCCGACGACTTTCGCTGCATCGGCCCCGCCTGCGAAGACACCTGCTGCCAGGGCTGGAAAGTAGCCATCGATGAGGCAACGTATCGGCGCTATGAAGACCTGCCGCGGAGCCCGTTGCGTACGCTCATCCACGAGAACCTGGAGCGAGCTCCAAACACCGGCAAAACAGCTTCGCCCTTCGCCATCATCCGCATGACCCCGGCGAATCAATGCCCGATGCTCTCGGAAGAACGCCTGTGCCAGATTCAGAGCGCGTACGGCGCGTCGTTTCTTTCGCACGCCTGCGCGACCTACCCGCGCACCATTCATCCCCACCACGGCGGCCGCCTCGTGGCGCTCACGCTCTCTTGCCCAGAAGCGGCGCGTCTGGTGCTTCTCCATCCCAATCTGCTCGGAACCTTCGCCGGCTCCGACGGCGCAACTACAGGCAGGTCCCATCCGATCGCTGACGAGTCGCATCTGACTTCATGGCTCGAATCTTGGTCCGAGCCGATCCGCAGCACCGTGTTGATGACCGTCGTCAACCGCGCCTATCCGCTCTGGCAGCGATTGTTCCTGCTCGGCATCTTTACCCGCCGACTCGACGCCATCGTCTCCGGCGACCTGCCCCGCCAGCCCGACGCGTTCCTCGCCGACTTCCATCTCACCGTCGCCAGCGGCTCATTTCGCGCAGCCATGGAGAGCATGCCCACCAATGAGCTTGCGCAGATGGACGCTGTTCTCCAACTTGCCGGTCTCATGCTGCACCGCTCCAACGTCACGCCGCGCTTTGTGAACTGCATCAACGCATTCACCACCGGCATCGGCAACGGGCCTGGCGCGACGCTCGCCTCGTTGGCTGCACGGGTCGGAGTCGCACACGAGCGATACTTTGCGCCATTCCTGAGCCGCAATCCTCAAATCCTGGAAAACTACCTGATCAACACAATGCTGCGCATGAACTTCCCCTTCGGCTCGGACCGCGACCCAGAATTCGCTCCTCAGCCCATGAGCCGGCGCTTCTCCGTTCTCGCCGCGCAGTTCGCTCTGATTCGTGGGTTGCTTATCGGCGTCGCGGGGCATTTTCGAGAGCAATTCTCTGCCGAGCACATCGTCCACACCGTACAAGCCGCGTCCAAGCACTTCGAGCATCATCCCGAGTTCGAAAAAGAAGTTCTCGCTCTGCTTGCTGAGTTGAAACTCGATGAAGCGCGCGGGCTGGCGCTCTTGCTGCGTGAGCCGAAACCCGCCGCATCTCCGCGCTCTGCGATTCAGCCGCCAACCAATCCGCAGCCGCACCCGGGCGCAACGCACGCAGCGCTATGAGCGCTCAAATTCACGTCGAAGTCGAAACTGTCATCGTGACAGTTTTCGACCGGCCCGACTCAGCCCAGCACCTGCGGCTTGTGCGCCGTTCCATCGAAGTGCGCGGTCGTCTTGTAGAGCTCGTACTGACCGTTCTCGGCCGCAGACTTGGTCCGCTCCAGCAAACTCGCCACCTCGGCCTGCGTCAGCGGCTTGAAGGTTCGCGCGGCCTCGATCGCCTGATCCAGAATCTGCATGCTGTCGATGCCCGTGATTTGCACCGCGATGGGCAGATTCAGGCAATAGTGCAATGCCTCGATCGGCTGCACCGTCTTGCTATCGAGGATATGGTGATCGCCAAAACATTTCATTCCCAGCGGCGCAATCCCTTCGCGCGTCAATATCGGCAGCACCTCGTGGGTGAAGCTGCGGAAGTGCGCGTCCATCACGTTCAGCGGCATCTGCACCGTGTCGAAGTGGAAGTTGTGCTCTCGCGCGTGATCCAGCATACGCAGATGCACATAGGGATCCTTGTGGCCGGTGAATCCGATGTAGCGCACCTTGCCCGCCTGCTTGGCCGCAAGCATCGCTTCCATCGCGCCCCCCTCGGCAAAGATGCGGTCCGGATCCTCCAGACGAATCACCTCGTGAAACTGCATCAAGTCCACGTGATCGGTTTGCAATCGTTGTAAGGATTCGTCGATCTGCTGCGCCGCCGATTCTTTCGTCCGTCCATCGATCTTCGTCATCAGGAAAACCTTGCCACGATAACCGCCGGCCAGCGCCTTGCCCATGCGAATTTCGCTCACGCCGTCGTTGTAGTCCCAGCAGTTGTCCATGAAGGTGATGCCGCGATCGATGGCCTGCCGGATGAGCTGAATCGAATCCTGCTCGGAGATCGCAGCCTGGCCGATGTGGTAGCCGCCGAGGCCGATCGCCGAGACGCGCTCGCCCGTGCGGCCCAGCGTGCGATAGATCATTCCATGCACCTCCGGCGTCTTGGTCTGCGCATGCAGAGCCAGTTTCAACAAATCCGCCGCGGCCATCGCGCCTGCCGCCGTCTTCAAGAAATCTCGCCGGTCCATACTTCCTCCGCTGTCGTTTGGATGTTGGATCAAGTCGATTGGACCTCAATCGGCTCGAGAATCGGTTTCAGATCAGTCGTTCGCGCAACCACTGCCGCATTGGCGCCGAAACCTGCGCCAAATCCGCCATCCGAAATAGTGGCTTCTCGCCCGCAGTCGTCGCGTCGCAATCCCCGCGCACAACTGTCGCGTCGGCGCACTGTGCAAATCGCGCCCACGACGGTTTGGCTTCGCCCGCATCGACGCCCTGCACCGCCAGACACACATCTGGCTGCATCCACTCTACGATTCGATTGGACTCAAAGATCAAGTGCGCATCCGGTCCGATCTTCGCCTGCAACTCCGCAATGCGAATTGGAAGCTCAGCATCTTCGGTCGTCACCAAAAACGCCCGTTGCGCCCCCGCGGCAAGATAACGCGCCGTGTCCGTGCCCTGCCCGGCATCGCGCTCTTCCCACACAGGCTCAGCCATGCCGTGCTCATGACTCGTGATCTTCACGGCGATCCAGCGAAACTCCGGCAGAGCCGAAATGACCCCACACACCAGCGATGTCTTGCCGACGTTGCGTCCGCTCCCGCCTATAACAATCACCGGCATCGCACGGCCTTACTCTTCAGAGCTCCCTGTATCCGACGATTGGCGCAGCCCCAGCCGCGCCAGGCGCGACAGTGTTACCTGCTCGCGCAGCACCTGTTTCAACGGCCGCGCCGGCGTGCCCCACAGCACAGTCCCCGGCTTCAGTCCTTTGTTCGTCACCGTTTTGCCGCTCAACACGCCGGCCTGGCCGCCCAGCATGACGCCGGGGCCCACATGCGCGTGGTCGCCGATGCCCACCTGGCCCGCAAGCACGGCGCCTTTGCCTACGCTGCTCGATCCCGAGATCCCTGTAAGCGCCACCAGGATCACGTCCTCGCCGATATCGCAGTTGTGCCCGACGTGCACCAGGTTGTCGATCTTCGTTCCGCGCCGGATGCGCGTCTCGGCCAGCGCTCCGCGGTCGATCGTCGTGTTGGCGCCAATCTCGACATCGTCCTCAATCGCCAGCGTGCCCTGCTGCGGAAACTGCGTGTACGCCCCGCTCACCGCATCGCGCACGTACCCGAATCCAGCCGCGCCCAGCACCGCGCCCGCATGCACAATCACACGATCCCCGATTGTCGTGCCGGGGTAGATCACGACGCGTGGAAAGATGCGGCATGCCTCGCCGATCTGTACATCGCGCCCGATCACCGCGCCGGCCTCGATCCGCGTGTTCGGTCCAATCCGCACCCCCGGCTCCACCACTGCGCATGCTTCCACCGTCACGCCAAACGCCAAAACCGTGTCGTGCGCCACTACGGCCTTGGGGTGAACGCCCGGCGTCGGAAGCTGTGGCGCGATCAACTTCGCGGCCTTGGCGAACCACAGCCGCGGATTGTCCGTCTCCACAATATTTTTGCCCCGCGGGTAGGCGCCCGCGACATTGGGCGCGATGACGACCACGCCGCCTTTGCTTGAGAACGCGTTCACCGCGGCCGCTGCGCTGTCGGCGAAGACTACGTCGAAGGGATTCGCGCGCTCTGGCATGTTCACCCCGTCGATCATCCACTCCGGATCGCCCTGCACCAGCTTGCCGCCCAGCCTGTCAATCAATTCGCTCAGCGTCATGCGCGTCGCTCCTTCAATAAAGTCCGGCCTCGCCTGCCGGCCGCGTCTTCCAGCGGCGGTGAATCCACAACCACTGATCGGGATAACGGCGAATCCACGATTCCAGTACATCATTGCACTGCTGCGTCGCTGCCGCGGCGTCTTCCTTCAGGTTGCCTGTCTGTTCAAAGGCGAGCTCCGGCCCGAAGCGCAACACGTACTTCTGCTCCGCAGGCTCCCACAGCATGAAGCCCGGCAGCACGGCGGCGCCGGTCTTCAGCGCAACATGCGCCAGGCCCGACGCCGTGCACGCCTCGATCCCGAAGAAGCGCGCAAAGACGCCTTGTGGCGGCGTCATGTTGGTGTCCATCAAAATGCCAACGGCGTCGCCGTTGCGCATGGCCATCATCAGGCCGCGAGCAAAGTCGTCTTTGTGCAGCACGTAATTTCCGTGCATGCAGCGAATGCCGTTGACGAATGCGTCAAGTGAGCGGTTATCCAGGCGCCGGATCACCATCCCCATGGGGTGGCCTATCAATGAGTGATAGAAGCTCGACAGCTCCCACACGCCCAGGTGCCCGGTCAGCACCAGCACGCCCTTGCCCTTGGCCTGCGCGGCAAGATAATTCTCTTCCCCGTCGACGCGAATCCAGCCCTGGGTGTTCTTCGCCGTGTAGCGCGGCATGCGGCAAAACTCGACAAGCTGCCAGCCGAGATGCCGATAGACGCCGCGAAGAATCTGCCGGCGCTCATTTGGGGGGATATTCGGGAGCGCCATGGCAAGATTGCGTTCGCCTACGCGCCGCAAACGCCCCAGCAGCGAATACGTCAGCCACGCGATCCCACTGGCGATACCTCGCGCCACGCCGCGCGGCAATAAGCCCAGCGCGCGCGCGACAACAACCACCAGCCAATACTCAATGTTCTCCCGCATCATCTGAGCAAACTTCAAGTGTAGGCCATCGAGGCGACGGCGCCCCGGAGACAGCGCTGGATGCGACGCGCCTTGCTCGTCGCTTTCTTTTGGACGAAAAACAAAGAGGGCGACCGGTTCCGGCCGCCCTCTCACTTCTGCATTTCACATCACGTTGCTACTTGCTGTCTTGCTTTGCCTGAACAAAGTAGTGCGCCACCGTGCGCACAAACTCCACGGCGCCTGGAGGAACCGGCACGTTGCCTTTCAGCACTGTGTCAAAGTGCTGCGGCCCACCATAGTAGAGCTCTGTATCTTCCCGGTTCTGGCTCACGCTTGTGCCATCCAGGTCGATCCCCGCAAATAGTCCCTTGTTGCGCGAGTAGCTCAACAGCTCCGCGTTCATCTTCCAGTCCGTCGCAGCCTGCCCGGAACGCCCGACGGGGCCAGCCGCCGCTGAGGCGTCAGCCCCGATCTTGAACTTGTTCTTCAGCAGATCCTGCAGCCCCTTGTCGTTCACGGCGATCAGGACAAGATCAGTGGACTGGCCGCCGATCTGAAAGCCGAACGAGCCGCCCGCCATGCGAAGAAACACGGGCGCGCTCCAGCCATGGCCGGTGCGGCACGTCACCACGCCCTGCCCGTACTGAGCGCCGAAGACGAAGGCCCCCTTGATCAGGCCGGGAACCACCGCCACGCAGGTCGCCTGCTCGAGAATATTGAGCGGGATGCTCCGGTCGTTTGCAGACAAAATCTGATCGACAACCGTCTTCGCCGAATCGATGCGCGCTTGCAGGTCGTCTTTCGAGCTTGCGGCGAACGCCGACGAGGTCAGCATTGCGCTAAGGCAGAGTGCAGAGATGATCTTCTTCATGGAAATCCCTTTCTTACTGTGCAGGGCGCCGCCAGAGGTGCGCAGCGCTCGATTCATTCCAGGCTCGCTCTCAGGCCGCGAGCTGACTCCATCGCGCTCCCATCACACCGGGCGCGGTCCTTCAAGAAAAGACGGCAGGCCCGGCGCAATGTCGCGCCAAGGTTCCAAAATCGTCAAGAGCGTGAACCGCTCACAGCAGTCAGACTATGCGGCTCGGCTGGCGTACGCAATACGGGAGGATCATTGGAATCAATCGCCGGCCGCATGACAAGAGCCGACGGCCGGGAACGCCGGGGCATGAACGCGAGATGAACAGGCATTCCAAGCGGCAGCGGATCAGCTTGAGCGGGGTTTTCTCAATCGCCCGAGCATCCGCAGGCCATCCCAAAGAAATGCGCAAGCCAGCAACAGCGCCACGAAGCTCGTAAATAAGAGGGTCCAACTTCTGGAAAGCGGCGCGAGCATGGGCGGAACGGCAAAACCGAACACGCAAACAAGCAGGAAGTCCGTGGCCATTCTCAGTTTCAAGGAGGCGGGGCCATTCATGGTCGGGATTGTCTCATAGCCGGCGATGAAGCAAGCGTAAAAGGAACCGGGGCGCAAAGAGTGGCTGGATGGCGGCGGCAGGAGGGATAGCCAGGAAACCGGGGGCCGACCATAAAGACAAAAAAAGAGGAGTTCTCAGGCATCATGCGATGCATGGGGCCTGAGAACTCCTTTCCCCAGATCTGCGTTGTTTCTGGAATGAGTATGTTTTAGTTACCTTCTGGGTACAAGAGCACGGAGGTACAAAGCCTTTTAGTAACAGGCTCAGGCGCCCTTTTGGACGGGTTCCAAAAGCCCCGCCGCGTTCGAGCTCTCCGCCGCGCCCGCCTTCTGCGGCGCCAGCCGCCCCAGCGCCCGCATGGAGAGATCGATCCGGTTTTCCGCGCCGGTTTTGCGCATCAGGCGTCCCACGTGCGCCTTCACGGTCCGCTCCTCGATCCCCAGTTCCCGTGCGATCTCGCGATTGGAGCGCGCCAGGAGGATCAGGTCCATGACCTGGCGTTCGCGCGCGGTCAAGTGCGGCCCCATCGGATTCGCTGCTCCGTTGGCCGATTGCAGGAGCCGGTCGATCAGGCGCGAGAGCAGTCGGCGGGGCGCCCAGATGGACCCGGACACCACCACTTCAATCGCTTCCCGCACCACCCGCGGTCCCGCTGTCAGATCCAGATAAGCCCGGGCGCCGGCGACGATCGAATCCATCACCAGCACGTCGTTTCCCGCCGGCCCAATCACAATCAGCCGCAGCCCCGGCCGTTGCCGGCGAATCTCCTTTAGCGTTTCCACTCCACGCGCCGAAGAATTCAGATCCACGACCAGGTATTCGAGCTCTTCGTCGGCCAGTAACTCTTCGAGCGTTCCAATTACCGGCAGCAGCGGCGACTGGCCGAACTCCGGCTCCCTCTCGAAGACGCTGTTCAGCCCTTCCAGGCGGATTGGCTCCCCAGCTACGACCCCGACGCGGATCGCAAGTACATCCAATTTGGCGAGCATCTATAGCTCCCGGTCCACGCCATGGCAACGAAGGGCGTCCATTTCTGTGCGCATCCACTCCATTCGGGCGTCGTACAGCAGACCCCGAGTCCAACCGCCGATCTCAATCGACATGATTCTCCCACGCCGGACCGGCCGGCTTTCTGCGTTCAAGTGCCAACTGCCAAAATAGGAGAATCCCCTATTCCCCTTCTGGTCAATCATTTACCGCCTCGATCCCGCGTACGCAGGATCGACAGCAGGCATGCTAATCCCTTCTTTATCAGCCCCGAATGCCGCTTCGAATGATTCATATTACGAAAGGGGCTTGCAGAAAACAACGTGCCCAAAGCCACCCTCCCGTCAAAAAGTCATGCGCCGGGAAAGTACATACGACCGGCGGCCCTTTTTCCTCATCTTAAGAGGTGTGCTGCTTTTCACATATGGCATAAAATCTGTACCATCAGTTCAGTAGAGCGTGGTACAGTCGTTTCCAGTTGCGAGGTAACCGCTTTGATTAAGCAGGACATCGTTCATCACGTGATCGAGCGCACAGGGCTGCCCCGCACCAAAGCCGAGGCAGCGGTGGACACTGTCTTTGAAGGCCTCAAGGAAGCTCTGGCGGCAGGCGAGCGCATTGAGCTGCGCGGCTTCGGGGTGTTCAGCGTGCGCGCCCGCAAGACCGGAATCGGACGCAATCCGCGCACAGGCACCGAGGTCAGCATTACTCCCGGCAAGGCCGTCCGCTTCAAGCCTGGCAAGGAGCTCCACAGCCTTGCCGAGGGACAGGCCAACCACAAGCCTGGAGCCCACACGCCGAGCGCCTAGCAACAAGCGCTGCAAGACCCCTCAAGCAGCTACTTAATCAGCGAAGCGATCGACAACCAGATCAAACTGCACGCTTACCACCCAGGCGCGCCGGCACGTCGCGTTCACATCAGCCGTTGCGCGTCCACATCCACCGTCACATTACGCCGCGGCACCCCGGCCTGATCCGCATGCGTTAAGGCCCCACGTAACGCTGCGCTCAGCGCCTTGCGCGATGCCGCTTTCAAAATCAAGTGAAATCGGTAGACGCTCTTGATGCGCGCAATCGGCGCCGTGCAAGGACCCAGCACCCGCACGCCCTCCGGCGTCGCGCTCTGAAACCACTTGCCTATCTCCGCAGACCACCGTGCCGCTTCCTCCAGCTTCTCAGAATGGATCAACACATTGGCCAGCACGCCAAACGGCGGATAGTGCATCCATCGCCGGTACTTCAGCTCGCGCTCCACAAAGCTCGAGTAATCATGCTTGGTCGCGGCGAGAATCGCGTAGTGGTCAGGATAGTACGTCTGTACAACTACGCGCCCCGGCAGCACACCGCGTCCGGCGCGCCCGGACACCTGCGTCATCAACTGAAACACCCGCTCGGCCGCACGAAAGTCCGGCATTGACAACGCATGATCGCAGCCGACCACGCCCACCAGCGTAACGCCGTGAATGTCGTGTCCCTTGGCGATCATCTGCGTGCCCACCAGCAGATTGATCTCGCCCGAGTGCAGACGCGCCAGCAGTCGCTCCATGTCATAGCGGCCGCGCACGGTGTCGCGATCCATGCGTCCGATGCGGGCGCCGGGAAAGATCTCCGCCAAGCGCTCTTCGCCCTGCTGCGATCCGGCGCCGAGATAGTACAAATGCTCGCTCTCGCACTTTGGGCACTTCGTCGGAACAGTCCGCCGATAGCCGCAGTAGTGGCACTCCAGGCGCTGCCCCGCATGCGCCAACCCGGACTCATCGGTGCTCGGCTTGTGATGGGTCAGCGCAATCGCGCAGTTCTGGCATTCGAGCTTCTCTCCGCAGGCCCGGCACATCACCACAAAGGAGTAGCCGCGCCGGTTCAGTAGAATCAGCGCCTGCTCGCCCCGCTCCAGCGTCGCGCGCGTCTGCTCCACCAGCGCACGAGAAAACAACTGATCCTGGCCAGTCTGCTGAAACTCGGTCCGCATGTCGATCAGCTCGACCTCGGGCAGAGGCCGGTTCATCACGCGCTCGCTCATCGCAATCCGCTTGTACTTGCCCTGCTCGGCGTTGCGCCAGCTTTCAAGCGACGGCGTCGCCGACCCCAGCACCGCCACAGCGCCGACGAGCTTCGCGCGCATCACCGCCACGTCGCGCGCGTTGTAGCGCGGCGTCTCCTCCTGCTTGTAGCTCTGATCGTGTTCTTCATCCACGCAGATCAGGCCAAGGTTCGGAACCGGCGCAAAGATCGCCGAACGCGTGCCGACCACAATCGGCGCTTCGCCGCGATGAATTCTGCGCCACTGCTCGCTGCGCTCTTCTGGCGTCAGCGCCGAGTGCAGCAGCGCCACGCGATTGCCAAACGCCGCATCCAGCAACCCCACCGTCTGCGGCGTCAATCCAATCTCCGGAACCAGCAAAATTGAAGCCAGACCTTGCTCCAACGCGCGCCGCATCGCCGCCAGATACACGGCGGTCTTTCCTGAACCAGTGACTCCATGCAGTAAAAAGGTGTGGAACGCCCCCAAGCCGGACGCAATCGCCGCCAATGCCTCGGTCTGCGACTCGTTCAGCCGCGTGGGCTCGTTTGTCGGTTCGATGCCGCCCAACCTAAAGCCCATTGGCCGCTCTTCGATACGCACCAGCTCGCGGCGCACGAGCGTCTGCAGCGTCGAATGGGGCAGGTTTTTGGCGCGCAGCGCAGCCAGCGGCAGCTCGCCGCCGCAGGCCGCCAGCTCGGCAAGGATCGACTGCTGCATATCCGTAAGTTTGGGCAACCTGGTTTCAGGGATTAAAACCGCGTAGCGGTCCATCCTGCGCGCATCGCGTTCAAACGCCGCCGTCTCGCGCGTAGTCCACTTTCTGCGAGTCATCGCCGTTAGCGCCTGCAACGATGCGCCTGTTGCCGTACGCAGGGTTGAGACCTTTACCGGTTCACCCTCAGCGAGCCGCTCAAGAACGCGCCGTTCCATACTGTGCGCATCTTCGCCGGCATGGGCGAATGCGCCGTCCGCCCATTTCGCCAGCACATCCCGTCCCAGGTCGGTGATGCGGTAGCACACGGTCCTTCGCACCTCGGCCATCAGCGGCAGCATGCCGCGCAGCACCTCGCCCAGCGGCGCCAGATAATACTGCGCAATCCATTCGGCCAGATCGAGCAGATGCTCGCCGAGCAGCGGCTCCTCATCGAGTACTGCTTCAAGCGAGCGCGCCTCGAAGTCCGTGGGAGCGACATCCGTCACCGCCGTCACCACGCCAATCAGCTTCTCGTTGCGAAACGGCGCAATCACGCGCGCGCCGCGCTGCACGAGCTGCCCGTCCGGCGCCGCATAGGTAAAAACTCGATCTAACGGCACAGGCAGTGCGACTTCGCAGTAGACAGGCATGAGCAGCAACCCTCAGTCTAATTGCCCTCTCATCGCATCATCGTCGGATCAATCCCCCCTCAGATCGTTTCCTTGCTCCCTTGTTCCCTCGTCCCCTGTCTTTCAGTACAATTCATTCCTGATGACCGCCAAGCCCCCCAAAGCCGCCACGCCTGCACCCGCTGCGTCCACCGACAAAAAATCCGTCATCACCCTCGCCATCGACATCGGCGGCTCCGGGCTCAAGGCCATGCTTCTTGATCCCTCTGGCAAACCAGTCAGCGAACGCCAGCGCCTCGACACGCCCGCCGTGCCCACGCCGCCGTTCGTTCTGGCTGGCCTTGAGGAATTGCGCAAGCAGCTTCCCGACTTCGATCGCGTGTCGGTCGGCTTCCCCGGCGTCATCAAGCGCGGCACAACCTATACCGCGGCCAATCTCAATCCCGCATGGATCGGTTTTCCTCTGCAGGCGGAACTCGAGAAGCGCTGGAAGAAGCCTGTCCGCGTGGCCAACGACGCAGCCGTGCAGGGCTATGGCGCCATCACCGGCGACGGCGTCGAACTGGCGCTGACGCTTGGCACCGGCCTCGGCTCGTCGCTGTTCACCAACGGCCGCCTCTGCCCCGGCCTCGAGCTCGCCCATCATCCCTGGCGCAAGGGCAAAACGTATGAGGACTTCCTCGGCCGCCGCGGTCTCGACAAATACGGAAAGAAGCACTGGAACAAACTGGTGCAAGAGGCCATCGAGCAAACCCAGAAGCTATTCAACTGGGACCATCTCTACATCGGCGGCGGCAACACCAAGAAGATCGAGTTCGAGCCGGGCAAGAACGTGAAGATCGTCTCCAACGAAGCGGGTCTGCTTGGCGGCGTCGCGCTCTGGCGCGAGTGGCGATAGTTGTCTCGCGATTGACCGGCAGTTAAATCAATTGCGCGATAAGCGAGCCCGCGTTCATCTTCAGACTGCATTCGAACCGCGCTGCTTCGCACGCCGGCATCAAGCCGCAGGATGAAACTTCCTATCAAAACCTTTTGACGGCCACTCAATAACTGACTCGCCAATATACTCTTGCCGGTACTTTTGTTATGCTCCGGGTGACTCGAATCACTTCCCTTCCGCTGCCGTAGCCTTCAGAGTTAAAACTAGGCTGCAACGCAAGCAGAGCACGCAACCCCAAGGATCGCGGCGGCAGATCGCAGTTCATGGGGAAGGCCTTGCACGGCTGCAGAGCAAGCTCTGCGCGAGGGAATCATGATCTCCGGTCCCAGTGGCACAATTTACGCAGTCGATTTCGTTCGCAAGATGCAGGGCAAATCGCAGGCCGCCCTCATCGAAGCCAGCGACCGCGAACGCTACATCGTCAAGTGGATGCATGGGCCGCGCTCGACTGTAGGCGTGCGTCTTGAAGCTCTGCGCAACTCCGTCTATCAATATCTCGGCCTTCCAGTTTCCACCTGGACGACGATCGACATTCCAGACCGGCTCATCGACGCGCATCCCGAGATGTGGATCAGTTCGCCCAGGGGCCTCGTCCGGCCCGACGCCGGCATCCACTTCGCCTCGCGTCTCGTCGCGCCTCCAGGGGGCGCGTTCTACGAGTTCCTGCCGTCGCGCATGTTCGCGCGCGTCGTCAACCGTTCCGATTTCTGGGGCGTCTTCGCCGCCGACGTCTGGACCGAGCGCTTCGAGATCCGCCAGGCCGTCTTCGTTCCCGATGATGCGCCGGAGGCCCTGCGCGCCATCTTCATCGACCACGGCAGTTCCTTCGCCCTGCTCGGCGCCAAGGAAGTCGCACGCCTCACCTCGTGCCTGTTCGCCGACCGTCTCATGTATCCCGAGGCCGAGATGGTCACCACGCTGCATGACTGGATCGAGCACATCCGCAAGAATGGCCATGCCGCCGTCGCCCACGCGCATGACACCCTGCCGCCCGACTGGATCACTGCTTCGGTCATTGAAAAAGAGTCGCGCATCCTCGAGCGCATCCAGGATCTGCGCGACATTATTTTTCCGTCGGTTTCGCGCTACTCCGCCCCCGCTAGCTCCAAAACCGGCAGAGCCTGCAACGTGCGCGTGCTTCTCAGAGCCGGAAAGATTCTTTAGCGCCGCGTCAGCGCACGGGATTTCATTTGAGCTCCCGCGCCGCTTCGGCGACATTCTCCGGCTTGCCCAGATCGCGCCACTGATATTCATCCGCCCGAAACGCGATCACCTTCTCGCCGAGCGACGACAACCGCAGATAGGCGTCGATAATCGAAAAGACTCCGGTCTCGCTCATCTCGGAAAAAATCCGCGGCGAGATGACATGAATGCCCGCAAAGGCCAGCGGCTGCATGCCCTCCGGCGGCGGTGCTTTGTCGGCGCGCACCCTCAATCGTCCCTCTTCATCGAACAGCAGAGGCCGCGACGTCTTCCGATCCTGCGTCGCCATCGTGGCCAAGGCGCCTTGCTGCTGGTGAAACTG
>DATHNJ010000196.1:0-2327 GCA_035486155.1 Occallatibacter sp.
CATCGCATAAAAAGGTATCGTGAGCAAAGAGAAGTCAAAACCAGTCGCCCAGCCCGCCCCCAGCGAGGCTGACCTGCCGTCCTCAAAAAACGAGACCGGCGACAAATCCACCGGGCGCGTCAAATTCGACGAGCGCGGCAATGCCGTGTGGGAATGGCAAGTAGAGACCGGCGCCTTCGGGGTCGAGGTCTCGACGCAACGGCTGCAAAAGCTCGAGCACCCGGCTTTGTCCATTGCCGACGATGCGCCGACGCCTTTTGAGACCGTGCGCTCCAACCCGCTGGGCACAAAAAAGGGCTACGACCCCTATGACAGCGGCAGGCTCGGCAAGAAGCCGCCTCCGGCGAAGAAAGACCTGCGCAAACTGAGCGAGTGGTTGAAATTGAAAAAGCAGGCCGAGTCCAATCAGGCCGACTCCAACAAGGATGAAGAGCCGCAGGACTGACGTCGTGCGTGAGTCACGCCAGCGCGTGGCGCAGCTTGGCGGCGTGTCTTAGGCGGTAGAAGCTGCGCAGCTCGCGCACCATCGCCTCGATCTTAGGCGTTCCCCGGTTCACGAAGCGCCGTTCCAAGCCCCGGCAATAGCGTGCCGCGAGAGCGTTCGCGGTGCGATAGCGCTCATATTGATCGGGCTCCAGCCGCGTATCGAAGCTAATACGGTCAAACAGACGCGCGTGCACATGCGTCGGGTAGGAGTCTCCCCCCTGTTGCTCGGCCAAGAGAAATACGGTTACGGCGTATTTGTCCACCTCGGCCTGCGTTTCCAACTCCAGCAGCGACACGGGCATGTCACGCTCCAGCCCATAAGTCGAATAGACGAAATGGCTCACGCCTTCGAGCGCGGTGCAGTAATCCGCCAGGTTGCCTTCGGTCAACTCGCGATGCGGATCCGCCGCCTCCAAGCGGCTCAGAAGCTCTGGATCAAGATACAGCGCCACACCGGCGCCGGCGCCGTCCGCCGTTTCCGCCAGCAGCAATTCTTCATCCAGCGTTCGTTGATCATTCGTCGATGCACCGACGGCACGCCGGTCCGTAACGAGAAAATCGTATACATCGTGCGGGAGATCGACGTCGTAGAGGCGTTCTAGCAGGGTCTGCAGGCCGCGTAGCACCACGCTTAGCGCCTAATGCTCGCGGCGCGCGCCCGCGGCCGTCACCGGCTGCACGCCCAATTGGCGCAGCAATCCGCGCGCCCGCGGGCTGCCGGTCTTCATCCAAATTTCGTACAGGCGCAGGATATCGGCGTCGGTGTACCGATAAGACATGTCGCTCACTTCATTCAGCGCATCGACCAGGCCTTGAAATTTTTGCGCGAGCTGCGCATACACGGCCGCGACGCAGCGGCCCGACAGGGTCCGCGGCAGCGTATCGGCCAGAGAGCTGTAGGCGTTGCCGCCCATGGCGATGTGATAGTCGATGTCGATCAGCTTGCGCGCGAAGCTGCGCGCGAAGAACCCAGCGATGAACAGCGAAACATCGCCGAGACGCTGCAGGCCGCGGTGCCGGGCGCTGGCGCTCGGCGCTTCCAACGCATCCGACAGCATGTGGGCCAAGGGCTTGATGCGCAGACCATCCGAGGTGCGCTCGTACAACGCATCGGCCCTCGAAAACATGGTGAGCAGATTGACGACGTATTGTTCCGCTTGCTCGTCGATGTCGAGATGTTGGTGTTCGCTTGCGGTGTGAAACGCGTCACGAAAGAATTCGCGCAGTGAACTTACCGCAACCAGACTTCCTGCCGTCGTCGCTTGCATATGGCATCCTCTGAAAGGACCGATACCATCCTATCGACAACGCTACGCCGAAGTGAATGGAAAAAGCGCGAACTGCAGTCAGAAAATGCCTATATTTGCAGGCTTTTTGCAATCAGCAATCACATGCGTAGGCTGCTAACGCATTATGTGCACCGATGTGGCGCTAGGTAATTTCTTCCAGCGACAAAATAGTGCGCGGAGGCGGCGGCAGCTCTCCCGGCCAGGATTTCGCGTCACGATTGAGCCACACCGCTTGCATGCCCGCTTGCGCCGCGCCCATGACATCGAGATGCGGGTCATCGCCGATGTGCAGCACCTGCTCCGCCTGGACGCCGGCTGCGTCGAGTAATCGAGTGAATATGCGGATGTCCGGCTTGGCGGCGCCGGCGGAAATCGCGGTGATGTGGCCTTCAAACCAGCGCGCGATTCCGCAGCGCTCCAAGTCGGCATTGCCGTTGCTGAGCGCAAACAATCGGTAGCGCTTGCTCAGGCGCTCGAGCGAGTCAGCGACCTCGTCGTAGAGCCGCACCCGATTGCGGGCCGCGTAGAACACCTCGAATGCCTCATCGGCGT
>DATHNJ010000197.1:0-16679 GCA_035486155.1 Occallatibacter sp.
ATGACGGCGCGGTTCTTCGCCTCTCGGGTAACCCTCCCCCTAGTATATCTGGGAGGAAATATTCTGGAGTCATAGGGTTGCGGCATACGTGCGGCGCTGCGCTAGTATTTCTTTGGCCGTGAGCAGACGGCGCCTGGAGGCTCGCTGTGACGATGCGTTGTGGGTTGGTTGTTGCCTTGTTTGTGTTTTTGAGCGGCCGATTGGGAGCGGCTCAAAGCGGCGTCAGTGTGTATCCGGCGAATCGTGCGGTGGGCGTCAATCCCGATACGCATCTCGTCGTAACTTTTTCGAGCGCGCCTGCGATCGGCAAGTCGGGGCAGATTCGCATCTACGATGCGGGAGGGCATCGGCTCGTCGATACGCTGGATATCAGCATTCCTGCGGGGCCCGATCCCACGCATCGCGTGACGCCGCCGCCGGGGATTCCGCTGCCGGATTCAATTCCGACTTCGCCGACCACCACGACGCCGGCGGTACGCATGACGCCTGTGGACCTGCACAGCTATCAACTCGTGATCATAGGCGGACTGGATAATTTTCATTTCTATCCGGTGATTATTCATGGCAACGTGGCGACGATCTATCCGCATCATCATGTGCTGCGCTATGGGCACAGGTACATTGTGCAGATCGATCGCGGGGTCTTGAATCCGGCGGACGGCGAGTTTGCCGGTCTCACGACGGACGAGGCGTGGACCTTCGGCACAAAGAAGTCTGGGCCGCCGGCGGATGCGGCGCGGGTGGTGGTGGCGGCTGATGGGAGCGGCGACTTCAACACGGTGCAGGGAGCGATCGACTTTGCCCCCGATCATCCGGCGCATCGCGTGACGGTCTTTATCAAGAACGGGACCTACGAAGAGATTGTGTTCTTTCAGAACAAGTCGAATCTCACCATTCGCGGCGAGGATCGCGAGAAGGTGCAGGTGGGCTACGCCGACAACAGCGCCTTCAATCCCCCGCAGCCGGGGCCGAATCGACGCTGCGCGTTTTCGGCGTACGACTCGAACGATATTCAGCTCGAGAATTTTTCGGTGAGCAATTTCGCGTATGGCCAGGCTGAGGGGCTGTTGATCTTCGGCGAGAGAAACATTGTGAGCCACATGAATATCAAGGGCTCGGGCGATGCGCTGAACCTGCGCGGTTCTGTCTATATCACTGAGAGCCGCATCATCGGCGACGGCGACACGATTCTCGGCGTGGGGCCGGCGTTCTTCGATCACTGCCAGATTCAATCGATCGGGCCGTTCATGTGGATTCGCAACACGGAGACGAACCACGGAAACGTTTTTGTGGACTGCACGTTTGTTGCGCGCGAGAGGCCTGCTGGAATGGCTGCGCCGCAGAACGCGACGCCGGAGATGCGTGCGCTCACCATGCCAGTGTTTGCGCGGCTGCCCAACAACCATGGACTCAACTATCCGTACGCCGAGGCGGTGTTGATTCGTTGTCGGTTGAAGGGGATCGCGCCTGTTGGGTGGGGGCCGATCGAGGCGGAGACGGGACATCTGCATCTGTGGGAGTTCGACAGCACCGATCTTGATGGGCAGCCGATTGATGTGTCGCAGCGCGCTGCGGCGTCAAAGCAACTCACGCAGCCGCAGGATGCGCAGACGATCGCCGAGTACAGCAAGCCGGAGTTTGTGCTGGGCGGCTGGGCGCCGATTGTTGAGAAATAGGGTCGGTCGTTTTTCTGATCTCAGTTATTTCGGCGTTTTCAGTTTCCATCCTTCGGAAGCAAGGAGGGTATTGCTAGCCGAGCGTGCCGGCGGCAACCGGAGAGATGGCGCGCAGATGCTCGACGGCCTCAGGTAGGACGCGCAGGACGTGGTCGATATCGGCGTCGGTTGCGGTTTTGAGCAGGCTGAAGCGCAGGCTAGCGCGGGCGCGGGTTTTGTCGAGGCCCATGGCCATCAGCACATGGCTAGGTTCGGTTGCGCCGGAGTGACACGCCGATCCGCCGGAGATGGCGACGCCCTTGAGGTCGAGCGCGATGACGAGGGCTTCGCCTTCGAGCTGGTCAAACCAAATGTTCGTGGTATTGGCGACGCGGGTCACGGGCTTGCCGTCGGCGCCTGCTCCGTTGAGGCCGGTGCCGGGGATGCGCAGGATCTCGGTTTCGAGGCGGTTGCGGAGTTCTCCGAGCCGATCGATTGCGCCGTCGGCTAGCGAGTGTGTGGCGAGTTCAGCGGCCTTCGCCAGTCCGACGATGCCGGCGACGTTTTCTGTGCCGGCGCGTCGGCGGCGCTCATGGCTTCCGCCGACGATGAGCGACTCGATGGGCGTGCCGCGGCGCACGAACATGGCGCCGACGCCCTTGGGACCGTGCATCTTGTGTGCGCTGATGGAGAACAGATGGCAGCCGAACTTGCGGACATCGAAAGGAACCTTGCCCGCGCCCTGCACCGCATCGATGTGAAAGTAGACGCCTGCGCCGGCGGCGATTTTGCCGATCTGCTCAACTGGTTGAAGTACGCCGGTTTCGTTATTGGCGAGCATGACGCTGATGAGACGCGTCTCGGGGCGAATGGCGCGGAGGATGTCCGTGGGGTCGATGAGGCCGGAGGGCTGCGGCGCAATGAATGTGGTTTCGACGCCGTGCTGGGCGAGACGCTTGGCGGCTTCGAGGATGGCCGAGTGTTCGATGGATGTAGTGATGAAGTGGTCGCCGGGATGCAGAAGGCCGAACAGGGCGGTGTTATCGCCCTCCGTGCCGCCGGAATTGAAGACGACTTCGGCGCCGTGGCAGTGGAAGAAGTCGGCGAGGGTCTCGCGTGCGTGGTCGACGGCGGTGCGCGCCTGCTGGCCATGAAGATGAATCGAAGAGGCGTTGCCGAAGTGCTCCATCCAGTAGGGGCGCATGGCCTCGAACACCTCAGGGAGCAAAGGCGTGGTGGCGTTGGCGTCCATGTAGACACGCGCGGGGTTGGAGAAGGCGGAAGACATCGAAAAGCCCTGTTTTTAAGGCTAGCATAGGGTGAAATCCGACTGGACGCGGACTAAATCCCCGATTCGGTTGTTGTTTCGTTACAGAAGGAACATTGCCATGAGCGATTGAAGTAAGCAATTGGCGCAGAGAAGGTTACTCTAACTGGAACGAAGGTCGCCGCGGCCGGCTGGCGCGAAGATTCCGAAAGAAGCGCAGGTTTTATTGAACGGTTTCAGGCGTCCTCGGTTATCTTGGGGTAAAGCCGCGTGCCGAGCGGCGATTCTGTCACGTGAACTGCGAGCGAAGTCTGCTCATCCTTCGATTGCCTAACTTTTCTACAGGAGCAAACGTGAAGAACCATACGCATCAGCCGGTCACGATCGCCGTTGTCGGTTCGGGGTACGTGGGACTAGTCGCCTCAGCATGTTTCGCCGAGATCGGACACCGCGTGATCTGCGTGGACAACGATGAAGCCAAGGTAAAGACGCTGCAGGCCGGCGGAGTGCCGATCCACGAAGATTATCTGCCGGAGCTGCTGGCGCAGCATCGCGGCGGGCGGCTGGAGTTTACGACCGATCTGCGCGGCGCCGCACAGGCCGCACAGGCGATCTTTATCGCCGTGGGTACGCCGCAGAGCCGCACAGGCAGCGCGGACTTGTCGTATGTGGATGCGGTAGCGAGCGAGATTGCGCGTGCAATCGATTCGTACAAGGTGATCGTCGAGAAGAGCACGGTGCCGGTCTACACCAACGAGTGGATTCGGCGCGTGATCGAGCGCAACGGCGTTCCAAAGGATCACTTCGACGTGGCTTCGAACCCGGAGTTTCTGCGCGAAGGAACGGCAGTGGTGGACTTTCTGCATCCGGATCGCATTGTTGTGGGCGCGGCGACGGAGCGGGCATCGGAGCTGTTGCGGCGCATCTACGAGCCGCTGACCTCGGGCGAATATTACCGCGAAGGCAACAAGATCCCCGGCCCGTGCAATGAGAACGCGCTGCCGCCAATTTTGGCGACTTCGACGAAGGCGGCGGAGATCATCAAGCACGCGTCCAATGCATTTCTCGCGACGAAGATCTCGTTCATTAACGTGGTCGCCAATATCTGCGAAGCGGCGGGCGCCGATGTTGAGGAAGTGGCTAAGGGCATGGGCCTCGATACACGCATCGGCAACAAGTTTCTGCGCGCCGGGGTTGGCTACGGCGGTTCGTGCTTCCCAAAGGATGTTGCCGCTTTCCGCAATGTGGCCGAGTTGGTGGGCGTGGAATTCGGGCTGCTGCATGAAGTGGAGAAGATCAACGAGGAACAGAAGCACAGGTTCTTCCAGAAGGTGCGGTCGGCGTTGTGGACCTTCCGCGGGAAGAAGATCGGCGTGCTGGGGCTGGCCTTCAAGGGCGGCACGGATGATATTCGCGAGTCGCCGGCGGTGGATATTGTGAAGAAGCTGCTGAGCGAAGGCTGCATTGTGAGCGCCTACGATCCGGCCGCCGAAGCGCGGTCGAAGGAAGTGATTCCGGCGGGGCCACAGATGCGCTATGTCGACAGCCCTTATGCGGCGGCGCAGGATGGCGATGCTCTACTGATTTTGAACGACTGGAGCGAGTTCGCGGAGCTCGATCTAGCGAAACTACACTACACGCTGCGTTATCCGATCATTATTGATGGACGCAATCTATTCGATCCGGCAGTGATGACGGAGGCCGGATTTACGTATCTCAGCGTGGGCCGGCCCGGGCAGGCTCAATCGGTGGATCCGATCACGGTATTTCATACGCCTAAAAAGAGAGAAAAGATCTCCACCGGAGACCATTCATAAATCGTTGGCTGGCGTTAAACCTCTGGGTCGGATTGCCTCGAGTTGAAGCAAAGACAGGCGAAGCTGGAATATTGACCTCTTCATCTGACTCACTGGGAACAGCAATTTTTTGCTGACGAACCGCCATGGAAGGGGCGTTTACTTCATGCGTGTCCTTGTAACTGGAGCTGCCGGTTTTCTCGGCTCACACTTGACGGACGCATTACTGGGCGAAGGGCACTCGGTAATCGGCGTCGACAATCTTTGCACCGGTTCGCTGCGGAATCTCGAGCATCTCAAGAGCGAATCGAGGTTTGAGATTCGCGAAGCCGATATTACGCAGCCATTCGATCCTGGGCATGTGGACTACGTATTCAATTTTGCGTCTCCGGCGAGTCCGGTGGACTATTACCGTCTCGGCATCGAGACGTTGATGGTGGGATCGGCGGGAACGAAGAACGCGCTCGAGATTGCGCGGAAGTATGGCGCGAAGTTTCTCCACGCGTCTACGTCGGAGTGCTACGGCGATCCGGCTGTGCATCCGCAGACCGAGGATTATTGGGGCAACGTCAATCCAATCGGCATTCGTTCGGTGTACGACGAGGCGAAGCGCTTCTCTGAGGCGCTGGTGATGGGTTATCACCGCTATCACGCGGTGGACACTCGGTTGGTGCGCATCTTCAATACGTATGGACCGCGGCTGCAGAAAGACGATGGGCGCGTAATCTCGAACTTCATGATCCAGGCTTTGAAGGGCGAGAACCTGACGATCTACGGCGAGGGCGCGCAGACGCGTAGTTTCTGCTATGTGAGCGATGAGATTCAGGGGATTCTTGGCCTGTCGCGCACCAACGAGCATTTGCCGGTGAATGTTGGGAACCCGACGGAGTGGACGATTCTGGATTGCGCCAAGGCGGTGCTGCGCGTGACGGGATCGAAGAGCGAAATTACGTATTGCCCGCTGCCGGAGGATGATCCGGTGCAGCGGCAGCCTGACATCAGCAAAGCGAAAGGTCTTTTTGGCTGGACGCCGAAGATCGATCTCGAGACGGGATTGAAGCTGAGCCTGGAGTATTTTCGCTCCTGCGTCGAGGTTGCCGCCTAAAGGTTTGATCTACTGAACGATCTGCGAGGCGCGGAGCCGGTTTGAGATCGCCAGTCTCGCAGATTTCCATTTTGGTCCACCTGGAAAATCAGAGATTCATTCATCTGCGCTCGCCGGTGGCGAGATGCGCGGACGCCTGTTCTCATGTTGCGTGACGGATTTCACCAGCTCATGTAGCAAATTAGAGTTAACTTATTCCATTAGTCAGATACATATCTTCACAGTCGACGCTTGGACACTAGAAGACTGAGGTTGGTTGTTGTTATTGCAGTGTTTAGTTGATTAGAGCTCGTAGAGCGATTGATCGCCTAAGTAAGACGTAGATTCCCGTTTTGGCACATCGCCACGAACCAATGCTTCATTTCTCCCATCTGCCTGTTCAAAGCGTGCTGATGCTGCGGCTGTCTGGCGCTACGACGCTGGACAACCTGCCCGTATCTTTCGGCAGCTCTCTTTAGCGAAAAGGAAATGGAATGAGCTTTTGGGGAGTTCAATATTCTCAACTGTCATTCAATGAGGTAGCGCGCGGACTCGACTCGCAGTTCATGGGACCGCTGGCCTGGGTTCGCGCGTGGCTATCCGCAATGGCGGCGGCGATCGCAGACTGGTGTGCGGCTTGCGTTGCTGTTGCCGGGACGTTTTGGGGGATGCAGCGCCTGAGCGCCGGCGTGGCGCCGAGGTGCCCGCCGTCGACGATCGCTGCTGTATCGGCCTCGGTCGCCGCTCTGATTGTTCTTCTCCTGGCGAACGATGGGGACTATCAGGGATGGAGTGGTCCATTGAGGATCAAGCAAACGGAGCGCCCGATTCGAGCCACGGCGCAGGCGTCGTTGTTGATTCTCCTGGCTACCGTAACTGCGAACGCATCCTGGGCGCGCGAACCTTTGTTGCTCTCGCTGCCTGTGACGACTGCGCTGCTGGTCGCAGGAAAGCAGTTGTTATCTATTGTCAGTTGCACTTTGCGTGCGAGCAGATACGCCGACTGTTTGCGCCTGTCGGGCTGGGCTAAGGGCTCAGTGTCGGGAGAAAACTTCGCCGGAGAAGAGAGATTGCCGGACGCCGGAGAGAGACCCAGATGCGAATTATGGAAGTGGGCCTTCGACCGGGTCTTCGCTGTCACAGCGATTGTGATCTCATCTCCGATCTGGATTGCGGTCGGGCTTGTTGTTTGTCTCGACTCGCGTGGGCCGGTTCTGTTTTGTCACCAGCGCGTAGGCAAGAACGGGCGATCTTTTGCGATCTATAAGTTCCGTACGATGCATTCCGGATCGCCTCGATACGGACTTTCTCCGACGAGTTCCGCAGATCCACGGATCACACGAGTCGGGCGTTTTCTGCGCCGCAGCAGCCTGGATGAGTTGCCGCAGCTATTGAATGTGATTAAAGGCGAGATGTCTCTCGTTGGGCCGCGCCCGGAGATGCCATTTGTAGTGGATCAATACAACTGCGAACAGCGGCGGAGACTCGAGGTTCTTCCGGGCATGACAGGGCTTTGGCAACTGAGCGCAGGACGCGGATCTCAGATTCACGACAACATTCAATACGACTTGTACTACACGCGGAATCGAAGCTTCTTTATGGACCTGGCGATTCTGCTGCATACGCCTGCGCTCGCCATGCGCGGGATCTAGTTCGCGCCTGGCGAGCGAAGGCGGTTTTTGATGGACGTCATGGATTCGACACTGCATCTTCCGATCCCGGTTCCGCGGATGCCATCTCGCGTGAATGTGCTGGGCGTCGGCGTCAACGGGGTTGACATGTATGACGCTCTTCGACAGAGCGATTGCCTGATTCGCTCTAAAGGGACTGGGTATATCTGCGTCAGCGATGTGCATTCGGTGATGGAGGGCTTCAGAGATCCGGAACTAAGGAAGATACTCAACAGCTCGTTTATGACCGCTCCCGACGGAATGCCGCTGGTTTGGATAGGACGGTTGCGGGGGAGACAGGATATGAGCCGCGTGTATGGCCCCGACTTCCTGCTTGCGATGTGTCGCCTTTCGATTGCGCGGAAGTATCGAAACTTCTTCTATGGCGGAGGGCCAGGGATCGCCGAACGATTGAGTACGCGGCTGAAGGAGAGGTTCCCTGGACTGGATGTAGTTGGGATTTATACGCCGCCGTTTCGGCCGCTCAGCGATGGCGAAGAACAGGAGCTTGCTCGGCTAGTAAGCGCGACGAAGCCGGACATCTTCTGGGTGGGGCTTGGTTCGCCGAAACAGGAACGCTTCATGGCTCGTTATTGCGGCAGGCTCTCCTGCAATTTGATGGTAGGAGTGGGCGCGGCGTTCGATTTTCATAGCGGTGCGATCAAGGAAGCGCCACGATGGCTGCACAAGACGGGGTTGCAATGGCTGTACCGACTCACACAGGAGCCGCGACGTCTTTGGCAAAGGTATCTCACCTGCGTGCCGTCCTTTCTCTGGAACTCTACCTTGCAGATGGCTGGATTTCGACGATTCAAACTCGATGTGACATGACCTGACTTAATCGGCAGGTAGAAAACCGCGCATCTGGCTTTTCATCCATAGCAGGAGAAACAGGTTCGAACGCATGACGTCAGCGACCACAACACTCTCTCCGCCCGTGTCGTTGCGGCGGGAGCATCCGCCACTGAAGAACACGCCGGGGCCTGGGGTGGAGCTGCGTGAGATCGTGCGTGTTTTGATCCGCAGGCGAATGGCGGTGATTGTTGCGCTCGCTCTTGGATTTGGAGTGGCCATTGTGTGCCTGTCTTGCGCGAAGAGTGAGTTCAGCGCGACGGCGACGATCGAGATGAATAAAGAGACGGGCAGCTCTCTCGGCTTGACGGATTTGTCGGGCATTGCGAGCGGCCTTGGAGAGCAGGATCAAATGAATGTTGATCTGCTGACGCAGCAATCCGTGATCCAGAACGACAACACGGCTCTGCAAGTCATCGAGAAACTGGGGTTTGATTCGAGCCCGCCGTTCGCGGTTCCAGCCTCGAGTGCCAAATCGAGACTTGAGAATGAGCACGGTCTGCCTCTCGATCAGGCGCCGCATCGGCGAGAGCGAGCCTTGAGGGTTTTCAGAAAGGGGCTGCGCGTAAGTCCGGTCAAGGGAACGCGCCTGCTCACAGTGACCTATACGGATACCGACGCGAATCGTGCGGCTGCGATCGCAAATGCGGTTGTCGATGCTTATCGAGATGAATCGACTCAAGCGCGATTTCAGGCTTCATCGAAGGTTTCTTCCTGGCTCGCGAGTCAACTAGCGGATTTGAAGCGTAAGGCAGAAGAGAGCCAGGCCAAGGCCGATGCATTTCAACGCGAATCGGGTCTGGCGGGAATCGGAACAGAGAGCGCTGGTACGGAAGATCGATCGGGCGCAGAAGTGGTTCGCGACTTGTCGGATGACGGGAATGTCGCTCTTCAGCGGCTGATCGAGCTCAATCATGATCTGACTGACATGGAGGCCAGGCGAATTTACAGAGAGGCGCTTTACAAGGTGGCGGAGACGCAGGACTCAGAGATGATTCTTGGCATTGGGTCAAGCGGGCTAGCCACTAGCCGCGGAGAGGATGTTTCGTCAGTCTCTAGCGGCATGGATATTTCTCTGCTTCGGGCGCTGCGTGAACAACTTGCGCAGACGATGATTCAGATTGCAGTTGCGGGAACCAAATACGGCGCGAAGAATCCGGTTATGTTGCAGCTGGAAAACCAAAGGGCTTCAATCGATTCGCAGCTTCATGAGGAGTTGGAGCGCATTCGCACACGAGCCAAGAATGACCTGGACATGGCGATCCTCACCGAGAACGGGATTCGCGCTCGAATTGCCGAGCAAGAAAAGATGGTCAATGCGGTGACAGAGAACAGAGAAAAACTTGCTCAGCTGCAGCAGGAAGCAGCGTCCTATCGTTCGATCTACCGGGATATTCATACAAAGTTGGCAGAGGCAAGCGTAACGGCGGGCATCAGAGCGTCGAATATCACGCTCGTCGATCCAGCGCGCGTGCCCGCAGAGCCCTCGTATCCAAAGAGGAAGGAGATGGTCGGATTTGGCGCTTTGGCAGGGTTGTTTTTAGGGCTTGCAACAGCATTTTCGTGGGACTATTTCGACGACTCGATCGCACTGCCCGAGCAAATAGAGCAGATCACGACTGTGCCGGTGATTGGCGCTATCCCCGATTTTCATCAAAGACGAAATGCTTCCGCTAAATATGGACTGGCATTGCGGCGAGCTAACTTGTCCGCGATGGAAACGAATTCCTGGTTGCTCGAGGCTCCGCGTTCTCACGTGGCGGAGTCTTATCGCGCGCTTAGAACAAGTCTGCTGTTGAGCAGGGCCGAGCAGCCCCCGCGCGTGGTTCTTTTCATAAGCGGATCGTCGGATGAAGGCAAGTCGACGACATGCTTCAACAGTGCTACGGCCTTTGCTCTGCAAGGGGGCAACGTACTTTATCTCGACGGAGACATGCGTCGGCCAAAGGGGCACTTGTTCTTTGGCTGTTTAAATGACGCGGGGCTGAGCACTTGTCTTGCGACTGGCTTGTCCTATTCAGCGGCTTTGAAGACTCACCCGGGAATGGGTTCACTTGCCCTGTTGCCGGCGGGGCCGCGGCCGCCGAATCCTGCGGAGCTTCTCGGATCGAAACAGTTCACCGATTTGTTGTCCGACTTAAAGAAGAGGTTCGATTACGTATTTATCGATAGCCCACCGGTTTTGTTAGTTACCGACGCCCAACTTATTTCACCGTTCGTCGATGGATGCGTTCTCATCTTGCGGTCGAACAAGACTTCAAAGCGATACTTTACCCGCACGCTCTCACAGTTGCGAAATGCGAAGTCTGCGACGCTTGGCGCGGTGATGAATGCGGTTGATGCTCAATCAGCGGCCTATTGCGGTTATGGCTATTCCAGCAAGGAGGGCTCCTACTATGCAGACGCGAATGGTTAAGCACTGCATAGGCGTGCTCGTCCTGCTGATCTGCACTGCATTGAGACCTGCACTAGCCGGAGGTCAGCCGGGGGTTGCTCTGCAGGCCAATATCGGGGAGGAGGCTACGTCTGTGAGGCATGCGCAGCAACAAGCATCTACGGCGCCGAGTCCAGTTCCCGAGGGTTTTGAGAACCTTGTGCTTGCGCCTGGCGCTTTGTTGCACATCGAGGTCTATGGTGTTTCCGAGATGTCAATGGAGCTACGCGTTGACGCCGAGGGAAACGTTGCAATCCCATTGATCGGCTCCCTTCACGTCGCAGGCCGCACGGTGGCTCAGGCGCAGAATGCGATCGCGAAAGAGTTTTCAGATCGTGAGGTATTCAAGGATCCGCAAGTGACGCTTGATGTTCTTCAGTTTTCTGCGGGGAGTGTGTCAGTGACGGGCGAAGTTCAGACGCCGGGCAGAATGCAATTGCTGGCGCCGACCCCGCTCGGCGACGTACTCGCCATGGCAGGGGGCGAGACAAACGCCGCCGGGCACGACATCGAAGTACAGCATCATGCTTCGATGGGCGCGCCGAGCTCGCGACACATTGATTACGCACCGGGCGGCGATCCTGGAATTCTCCACCAGACTGTTGTGGAGCCCGGAGATTCGGTCTTCGTTCACAAGGCTGGAGTGGTGTACGTGCTTGGCGCTGTGAATCGGCCCGGAGGCTACCTGATGGTGAACGGCGGCGCGCTCAATGTGGTCCAGGCGGTCTCTCTTGCGGGGGGAGAAACGCCGGAGCATTCCACGCGCTGGGCGATTGTCGTTCGAAAGCAGGGGGACAACTATGAGCAAGTCAAAGTATCGCTGGACAAGATGGAGAAGGGGCTGGAGAAACCGGCGCCGCTTCAGATGAACGACGCGCTTTACGTTCCGGCTAGCCGCTGGAAGTCGGCGATAGTGAGCGGCTCAAGCATTCTGAGCGCGGCGGCGGCGGCCTCGATCTATGCCGTAGCGGCCAACCCTTAACCGGATCATCGGCAGTTACGAACGGGGAAGATATGAAGAGAATCCTGCACGTGATGTACAGCCTGGAGCGCTCAGGCATGGAAACCATGCTGCTGAGCAGCGGGAAAGAATGGCTGCGGCACGGATATCGATCTGACATTGTGGCGACGGCCGATCATGTTGGACCGGTGGCGGATCAGCTGCGTGTTTCTGGATACAGAGTCCATCACCATCCTTTCCGCAGCCGATGGTCGTCACTACTTCCAAGGCTGAGTTTCGTGCGCGAGTTCTTTCTGCTGTGCCGCTCAGGATATGACGTTGTACACATCCATACAGAGGGCGGACCGCCGCTTTTCACTCTGCTCGCGAAACTTGCGGGCGTTCGGCGAATCGCCGTAACGCCACACAACACGTTTCGGTTTCGCGGCTGGTTGCGCATAAGAAAGCTTTGCGAGCGCCATTTCGTGCGTATGCTCGGCGGCCGCTACGGAATGATCAGCGACGGAGTGGAAGATTGCGAGAAAGAACGATTTCGCAATAAGGGCGTCCGCATCTGGAATTGGATCGACACGGAACATTTTCGTCCGCCTTCGCCACTTGAACGCCAGTTGGCGAGGTTAAGCCTCGGGGCAACGTCAGAGGATTTCGTGATTGTATCGATTGGGAACTGCAACGATGTGAAGAATCATGGCGCCATTCTCCGCGCCATTCCTCTGCTGCCAACGGCAATTCGGCCCTTCTATCTTCATATCGGTCGTGAACAACCGAAGTGTCCCGAACAGAAGCTTGCTGCCGAACTGAGCATTCTGAACAAAACGCGCTTTCTCGGATCGGTGCAAGATCCTTTGCACTTTTTGTGGGCTGCAGACGTCTTTGCCATGCCGTCTCTGCATGAGGGGCTCGGCGTTGCCGCGCTTGAGGCCGTTGCGGCGGGCGCGCCGTTGATCTGTTCGAGGGTGGATGGCCTTTCTGATGTGGCGGCCGCCACTAATCATACGGTTCTGACGACGACCAAGCATGAATCTGTCGCCCAGGGCATTTCGTTACTCGCGTCGCTGCCTATCTCTCAATTGCGCGAACAGGCGTTGGAAGACAGTCGATCCATCAGAAGCCGATTTTCGGTCCATCACGGCGTACGGAGTATCGTGCATGGTCTTTATGCGGAGCAAAAGTTAGCGCACGCGATTGCGACGCAAGTTTGGAGGAGGTCATGAAGATCGCCCTTTGCGGGCCTGCAGACATCCACGCACTCGGAAGTTTTCGAGGAGAAGACTGCTCCAGCGTTGCGCCTGGACTCGGAGGCACAGCGACGACTCCGCTGATCATCGAGTTTCTGCGTCGAGGACACGAAGTAACTCTTTACACGCTAAGTAAGGGGATCTCGTCAGGCAAAGAGTATCGTTGGGCGAATTTACGCATTGCCGTCGGGCCGTTCCGAGAACGCCATCTTGCCGCGACGTACTACGGGCCGGAGATCGAATTCCTGCAAAGAGCGATTGAGGCGGATGCGCCAGCTTTTGTTCATGCTCACTGGACCTACGAGTTTGCGCTGGGCGCTCTTCGCTCTGGAACGCCTACGGTGACGACCATTCATGATCTGCCGTGGAATGTTTTTCGTTATTTTCGCGATCCGCATCGCGCCGTTCGCTTGTTGATGGCCTATGAAGTTGCGCTGCGGGCTAAGCAGTTGACAGCGGTTTCTGGGAGCGCGGCCATTCACTTCGCGCGGTACATGAAGCGCGGCGCAGAGATTGAGGTGATCTACAACGGATTGCCTGCCGAGGTTTTTGCGATGGGAAGGCGACCTTGCGCGGGCCCCTATCGTGAGCTCACCTTTGCGACGGTTCTTGAGGGCTGGTCGCGACGGAAGAACGCCAAGATTGCATTGCAGGCCTTTGATTCTGTCCGGCGCCGGATTCCGGGTGTGCGGTTGTTGATGTTCGGTTGTGACTACGAACAGGGAGGGCGCGCACATCGATGGGCAGAAAAAAGAGGTTTGGAGGGGAAAGTAAGTTTTGTTGGACCGTTGCCGCACGACGATCTTCTCCGGAGAGTTTGGCACGAGGTTGACATTGTCGTGCACCCATCTCTTGATGAGGCATTCTCGATGGCGGCGCTGGAAGCGATGGCGCTCCGCAAAGCCCTGATCGCCGGCATCGCGACGCCGGGAATGGAGGAAATGCTTGAGTCGGGCGCCGGAGTTCTGGTCGACATGAGAAATCCTTCGGCTCTTGCGGAGGCGATGCACCAACTCGCTATCAACGAGGACTATCGCCGTTTCTTTGCGGATGGAGGATTTGAGCGAGCCTTCAGGTTGTATCGTCTGAGCGCGGCGGCGGATGGTTATGAGGCCGTTTACGCACGAATCATGGAGTCCGAGAGGAGCAAATCACGCGGTCAGCGATTGGGCTTCACTCCGGGCACGGCAGCGGTCGAGGCCTCTCTGGATCACGCGTTGGATGGGTTGGGGCGATAACTCGTGTTTACATACGTTGCTACGATCGCGATCCTTGGCCTAGCGGCGGCCTGTGTTTATCTTCTCGCGCGCTCAGTCGAAATAGGACTGATCAGCCTTCTTTCTGTTACGTTGTTCGACCTCACCTTCGGCCTTGATGCGAACGCGATCGGCCGACTGCATCTTCGTGCGCTCGATGTTGTGTATCTGTGTCTATTGATCGCCGGGACAATTCGCTTTGCACATGGCATTCGATTCGTGAACTTCTCGCGCGGGATAACGGTCGGATACCTGTTTATGTTTACCGCGAGCTTATTGCGCGGGATGGGGGCGAACGGGTTGTTTGCTGCAGCCAATGAGGCTCGCGGTTTTGTGGGACCATTGGCGGCGCTACTTTACTTCAGCGACGCGCCGGTGGATGAGCGAGCGATTGCGAGATATCGCCAATGGTATTTGATCTTTGGCGCAGCTCTTTGCGGAGTTGCCGCTCTTGCCGCGGCTGGCTTGCCAGTGGGAGTTGCGGCATGGGCGCATTCCGACGCGGCGGCGCTCGATCATCGCTATCTGCCGGCGAGCGCAGCGGCAGTGATTGCCCTCTGCGCTTTTTTCGCTCTCGGGTCGAATCTCCGATCGCAGGGATTTTGGAGGACACTTGCGCCCGTGCCCTTCGTGTCTGCCGCCGCGGGTCTCCGACACCGGACTGTATGGGCGATGATGCTGGCCGGAATTGTCGTCGTTGCATTCACCGACGGAGCTCTCTTTCGTCGTATTCTGCCGTGCGCCCTTCTCGCTTTGATTGTTGTCGCCGCGCTTGTTCTCTGGGGAAATGCGAGCTCGAATTTTGTCGGGGAAGAAGAATTTGGAGCGTCCGCCTCGAATGCCGATACGTGGGAGTGGCGCGTGAACGGATGGCAGGAACTGCTTGATGGCTCCGATCAAAATCTGGCTTCGGTTTTGTTTGGGCAATCGATGGGAGTCGGTTGGTTACGGATCGACGCGAAGAGTCATCTGCTCGATGACGCGCCGCCCCACAGCGAATACATGACCGAGTATTTGCGCGTTGGATTGGCTGGCCTTGCGATGATCCTGCTCTTCGCTCTATCGCCATTGAAGCTTTTGCGGACCGCGTTGCAGCAAGAGATGGCCTTTCCAGACCTAGCAATCTGGGGAGTTATTACCGTGATGGTCCTGATTTATGGAATCGCTTACAGCATCGAACCAGAGTCTTATGCGCTGCTTGGCTTCGCAAACGCCATCGCGTCGAATGTGCATGCGCGGCGACGAGAGCAGGCTTACGATCGCGTCCTCTCTGGCGACACAGAGTTGTCTTCCGATGCTGTCGTCTAGAAAAGGAGGGCCAGGTGCCCATTGATCGAGTTGCGGTTCTCATCACATCGCATAACAGGCGCGACCTGACGCTGGCGTCGCTTGAGTCATTGTTTCGCCAACGAAGTGTTGAGAATCTTGACGTAGAAGTATTTCTTGTCGACGATGGCTGCACCGATGGCACAGGCGAGGCGGTGCGGACGCGATTCCCGATGGTTCGTGTACTGGCAGGCGATGGAAATCTCTACTGGAACGGCGGAATGCGACTTGGTTTCGCAGCGGCGATGGAAGAGGGCTTCGATGCGTATATCTTCTTCAACGACGACACGATTCTTTATAAAGACGCACTGGGGCGCCTGGTCTTGCTGGCCAGGCAACGCGTAGCTGCGGGCGTTCCGGCGATAGTCGTTGGAAGCACGCGCTCGCCTTTGACCGGCGCGCAGAGTTATGGCGGCTTTCTGAAGCGGCCCCGCGGCGCTGTCTTGCAATTGGAGATGATTGCGGCGCACTGGTCTCGGGCTATTCCCTGCGACACGATGAACGGCAACTTTGTGTTGATTCCGGCGGAGGTTGCCGCGACGGTTGGAAACTTGGAGAGGCGTTTTCGGCACCAATTCGGAGATCTCGATTACGGCTTGCGCGCCAAGAATGCAGGCTTCGATCTGGTGGTGATGCCGGGATATGCCGGCGATTGCTTCGACAATCCATCTGCAGGCACATGGCGTGATGCGAAGATTTCGCTGGCGAGGCGTTGGCGCCATCTCATGTCGCCTAAAGGGGCGCCTCTCAGGGAATGGGCGTTTTTTGTGCGCCGTCATTTCGGTTGGAGATGGCTGCATTATGCGCTGTCGCCCTATTTGAAGACGCTTGTATCGAGCGCAGTGGCATATTGCGCGGCGCGGCGCGGGAAAACGGCTCCGGCGTTGGAAAGGCGAGCGGTATGATCGCCGCGCCGCGAGGGACTGCAGCGTCTGCCATCGCCGGAGTCCGATGGAGTTACTTCGGCGGAGCGTGTTCGATGCTCTGCTCACTGGCGGTCGGGATCGTCCTCGCACGGATCCTGGGCCCGAAGCCCTATGGGCAGATGATTCTTGCCAGCACAGTCTATGGATTCGTCAACTTATTTGTGGATGGCGGACTTAGTCAGGCTTTGATCCAGAAGCAAGCGCTTGATGAGAG
>DATHNJ010000198.1:0-27867 GCA_035486155.1 Occallatibacter sp.
GCCTGGAGCGATATTGCCGCGCAGGATCTGATCGAAGACGTAGATATCGATCTGACCGAACTGCTCTTGAAGGTTCATTGGGCCCTCGTTGGTGCGCTACTGTTTGCGAAAGCGATTGGCTGTTTCGAATTCGTCGCGCAGTTCGGGCGTGCGCAGATTTTCGCGAATATGCGCGAGGCGCTGCTCGAGCGCGGCCAAGGCTGCTTGAATCGCCTCGGTATTTGTATGCGCGATGTCGCGCCACATCGAATAGGGACTCGAGCCCAGACGAGTCATCTCCCGCAGTGCCCGGCCGCCGACATCTTTGAGCTCGGGCGCATCGCCGACCTGATCCTGCAGCGTGGCGCTGAGCGCCGTGGCGACAAACTGCGGCAGATGACTCACCCAGGCGACGAGTTCATCGTGCCGTCCAGCGTCAAGATCGATGACGCGTGCTCCGATCCTCGCGACCCACTCCCGCCAGTCCTTAATGAGAGAGGCAGACTCCGTCGATCGCTTCCATGAGGAGTTGTCCGTGAACAACCAGACAGCGCCTCGATAGAGCTCTGCATCCGCCAGGGCCGCGCCGCCGCGCTCCTTGCCGGCCATAGGGTGACCGGGAAGAAAGGCTGCTTTGTCGGGTCGATTGAACTGCTGGTCCGCCGCCGCGGTGATCTGAGCCTTGGTGCTGCCGACATCGGTGACGAGCTGATCGGGCCCCAGGATGCCGGATAGTTGCCCCATCCAATCGAGAATGGCGAAGACGGGCGTGCACAGAACGATGACCTGGCTTTCGCGCGCGAGCTGGAGCGGATCGGAGGCGAGGGAATCGATCGCACCCATCTGCAAGGCGGTTTGCCCCTGCTCCGGACCGCGATTCCAGCCCACGATCGTTCCGCGGAAACCCGCCGCGCGCAACGCCAGCCCGGCAGAAGCGCCGAGCAGGCCCGTACCGAAGATGGCGATGCGTTCGATCATGGTTTCCTTGAAAGCGGAGTCAGCGCGGTTAGCGGAGCTAGCGAGTTAGTTAAGTGACTTCGACAGTTCGGTTACGACTAACTCCGCTGACACGCGCGTAGCGCGGCTAACCCGCTAGCTCCGCTCAGACGCTTCTCCCCACAGCTTCCGCGATAATCCGCAGCTCTCCCATCAGCTTATCGAACTGGTCGAGATACAGGGTCTGCGCTGCATCGGACGCTGCTTTGTCCGCTTTGGGATGTACTTCGACGATGATCGCGTCTGCGCCGGCTGCGACAGCAGCTCGCGCCATGGGCGCAACCATGTCGCGATGGCCTGTTCCATGCGATGGATCGGCGACGATGGGCAAGTGCGAGAGCTTCTTCACCACCGGAATTGCGGAGATGTCCATGGTGTTGCGCGTGGCGGTCTCGTAGGTGCGGATGCCGCGCTCGCAAAGGATCACGTCGTAGTTGCCGCCGCTCAGAATGTATTCGGCGGAGAGCAGAAGCTCTTCAATCGTGGCCGCGATGCCGCGCTTGAGCAGCACTGGCTTGCGCACCTGGCCCAGTTCGCGCAGCAGATTGAAGTTCTGCATGTTGCGCGCGCCGACCTGGAAGAGATCGACATACGGCAGCATGCAATCGATCTGAGCAATCTCCATGACTTCGCTGACCACGAGCAGACCATGCGCGTCGGCCGCCTCGCGCATCAACTCGAGGCCCTTGATGCCTAGACCTTGAAACGCGTACGGCGACGAACGCGGCTTGAACGCTCCGCCGCGCAAAAAACTTCCGCCGGCGGCCTTGACGCGCGCAGCGGTTTCGAAGATCTGATCACGGGTCTCGATCGAACAAGGCCCGGCCATGACAACGACGCGTTGATTGCCGACTTTGACGCCGTTGCGAAATTCCACGACGGTGCCTTCGGGGCGAAAGCCGCGTCCGGCGAGTTTATAGGGCGAGCTGATGCGGTGGACATGCAGCACACCGGCAAGATTTTCGAATTTGCTCAGGTCGAGACCAGCGGTCGGTCCAACGCCGGCGAGAATCGTCTGGCTTGCGCCGGTAGTTCGATGAACTCCCACGCCGGACTCAATCATCGCGTCGATGACTGCGTCGATCTGTTCTTCAGTGGCCTTCTCTTGCATTGCAACGATCATTTTTTCTTCCCAGTCTCGGGCGTCTTCCCAGTATCCCCAGCGACGGGTCCTTGCCGCTGAGGTTGTGGGGCGCCTGCGCCTTGGCCCGACGAATCGCCGCGCGCCTGTTCGGTCGCGGACGATGCTGCTGCATTCGCCAGGGCGTTTCTCTCTGACGCCAACTCATTTCTCTGGATCGCCCGCATCACGTCGATGATGCGCTCATAGATATGCGTTAACTCGATGTCCGGCAGCGGTCCTTTGTTGGCCGCGCGCACGTTGGCGTAGATGATCTTCTCTCGCGCCGGTTCGTAGACCGGCAGCGAGGTCTTCACTTTGAGGTGACCGATCATCAACGCCGCGCGGGCGCGCTCGCTGAGCAATTCAACGAGCTGGCGGTCCAGGACATCAATTCGTTCTCGCAATTCTTCAAGCGTCATTTAATCCTCGTGTTGCGTTTCGCCCACGAGGCTCGCCTGAAGCGAGTACCCACGAAGCGCAGCGCATGAGAGCGTGTGAGTTGATCCGTATTACCGGAGGGGTATCTTAACGGGCCAGCGCCGCGGCGGGTTGGCGCAGACCCTTGATAAATCGAGCCACTGCGCCGGGCGCTGTCTCGGGAGTCGATCGCTCAATCAACTCCACAATGGCGCTGCCGATCACCGCGGCATCCGCAAACTCCGCTACCTGCGCGAAGTGTTCTGCGTTCGAGATGCCGAACCCCACGGCTACCGGCAGCTTGGTCCATCGCCGGATGCGCGCTACCAGGGAGCTGGCGTCAGCCGTCACGTTCTGCTGCTTGCCGGTGATGCCGGTGCGCGAAATGGCGTAGACAAATCCCTTGCTGTGTTTCGCGATGGCTTCGAGGCGCTCGTCAGGACTGGTGGGCGCGGCTAAAAATACGGGCGCGAGGTTGACGCGCTCCATCTCGGCCAGATACTCGCCGGCTTCCTCGACGATCACGTCAGTGAGCAGAACGCCGTCTGCGCCTGCCGCCGCGGCGTCATCCGCGAATCGCTTCAGGCCGTAGCGCAGAACAGGATTGAAATAGGTGAAGAGGATCAGTCCTACGTGTGGCCGCGCGGTGCGAATCTCTTTCGCCAGCACGAGCACATCTTTCAGGCTTGTTCCACGGGCGAGCGCACGTTCGCTGGCGCGTTGAATGATCGGCCCATCGGCAAGGGGATCGCTGAACGGCACGCCAAGCTCGATCACATCTGTTCCCGCATCGATCGCTTCCAGAGCAATCGCGCGCGTTGCGTCGAGTGAAGGATCGCCTGCGGTGAGATAGACCACGAGGCCCGGTTTGTGATCGAAGGCAATCGCCATGGAAATTGGATCAGGCTCCCTGAAGTTTCAACTCGCGCGCGAGAATTCCCATGTCTTTATCGCCGCGACCGGAGAGGTTAACAACCAGTATGTCACGCGGGCTCATGCCGGGAGCAATGCGCAGGGCCTCGGCTACAGCGTGCGCGCTTTCGAGCGCCGGCAAAATTCCCTCCGTGCGCGCCAGCTTGACGACGGCATCGAGCGCCGCTTGATCGTCCTGCGATACATATTCCGCGCGTCCGGAATCGTGCAGCATGGCGTGCTCTGGACCAATGGATGCGTAGTCGAGCCCTGCGGATACGGAATGTGTCGCCGCGATCTGTCCGTTCTCATCCTGGAGCACGTAGGAGTAAGTTCCCTGAAGGACACCTGGTATGCCGCCGCGAAAGCGCGCCGCATGCTCGCCGAGTTCTGTGCCGCGGCCTCCGGCTTCCACGCCGATCAGTCGCACCTCGCGATTCGGAATGAATTCGTAGAAGGCGCCGATGGCGTTCGATCCGCCGCCCACGCAGGCAATGACCGCGGTGGGCAGCCGGCCTTCCTTCTCGAGAATCTGCTCTTTCATCTCCCGGCTGATGCAGCGTTGAAAATCGCGCACCATGACCGGATAGGGATGGGCGCCCAATGCGCTGCCTAGCAGGTAGTAAGTTGTCCGCACATTCGTGACCCAGTCGCGCATGGCCTCGCTGATTGCGTCTTTCAACGTCTTCGAGCCGGACGAGACGCCGCGCACTTCCGCGCCGAGCAGGCGCATGCGCTGGACATTGAGGTTCTGGCGCTCCATATCCACGTCGCCCATGTAGATGATGCACTCCATGCCCAACAGAGCGCAGACAGTGGCCGTAGCGACGCCATGCTGGCCCGCGCCTGTTTCGGCGATGATGCGTTTCTTGCCCATGCGCTTTGCGAGCAGCGCCTGCCCAAGCGAGTTGTTGATCTTGTGCGCGCCGGTGTGCAGCAGGTCTTCGCGCTTGAGATAGATTTTCGCTCCGCCGAGGTCTTCAGAGAGGCGCTTGGCGAAGTAGAGCGGCGTGGGCCGGCCAGCGAAGTCCTTCAGCAGGGCAGCCAGTTCAGCTTGAAACGCTGCATCGGCCTTGGCCGCTTCGTACTCGTGCTCAAGTTCGACCAGAGCGGCCGTCAGCGTCTCAGGCACGTAGCGGCCGCCATAGACGCCAAAGCGCCCAGGACGCGACTCCGAGGGAGTTGCGGGAAGAATTATGGATGCCATTGGAAGACCCTCCTGCGGGCCGATCGCCCGCGCAGAGCGGGAACACCTCAGTGTACCAAGAGGCTTGCTAAGCGCGTGCGAACGCTCTTCCCCGCACAGCGCCCATCGACAGCCGAACCTGGATGGGAACTTGCTTCCTCTCTGGGCATAAGTGTTTAGTAGAGCCATCAGAGAGGCGATCGCATGAAAGCCATTGTGTATCGCAGAAACGGTCCTCCAGACGTCCTGAGCTGTGAGGAGATAGAAAAGCCCACTCCGAATGCTCAGGAAGTGCTGATTAAGGTGCGCGCGGCAGCGGTCAATCCTCTGGATTGTCATTTGTTAAAGGGCGGACCCGCCGTGATGCGAACGTTACCGGGGCGGGGCAAGCTCAGGCAGCCCGGAGTCGACGTTGCCGGAGTGGTCGAAACTGTCGGGTCGGGCGTCACAGAGTTCACAGCGGGCGACGCGGTGTTCGGCGCCTGCCGCGGCGCCTTCGCGGAGTACGCGATCGCGCCGGTGTCCGCGCTGGCGTCGAAACCAGAGGCAGTCTCCTTCGAGGATGCGGCAGCGAGCCCCATCGCAGCGCTCACGGCCTTGCAGGGCCTTCGCGATAAAGGAAAGATCCAGGCTGGCCAGCATGTCCTCATCAATGGCGCGTCGGGAGGCGTAGGAACATTTGGCGTGCAACTTGCCAAGATCTTTGGCGCGCATGTGACTGGCGTATGCAGCGCGCGTAATGCGGAGCTGGTTCGATCGCTCGGAGCAGAGCACACGATCAACTACGCCAAAGAAGATTTCGCAAACGGTAAGCAACGTTATGACCTGATTTTCGATCTTGCCGGGAACCATTCATTCTCAGCATGCAGGCGCGTCTTGACTCCGCGCGGAATAGTCGTAGGGACGGGAATCCTGGACGGGCCGCAGTCCCTGTTGGTGCTGTTTCTGGCCTTGATCTGGATGATTATTCGCGCATGGTTCTCGCGCGAAAAATTTGTCGCGTTTGTTGCGAACGCAAATCGCGACGACTTGGCATTGATTGGCGAACTGCTGGCGAGCGGCCAGTTGAAGTCCATCATCGAACGGAGGTACAGGCTCAGTGAAGTCCCCGAGGCAATGCGGTATCAAGGGACCTGGCGCGTCCGCGGAAAACTTGTGATTTGCATGGACGCAGAGTGAAGGCGCCGCGCGGTGGGAGTTACATTCGACCGTGAAACAGCAGCGCTAGGCCAAGACACTACCTTGCACTTTCGGTGATCTCATTTTTCAGGGCCATCTCTGGGAGCCATGAAGTATGCGGAGAATCCTCAGCGCGCCTCTGTCGAAGCGATACACGGCTATGTAGGGTGTCCGTGGAATTACTAACTCTCGGGTTCCGCGGACTCTGCCCGTACGGCCCATCTCGGGGAATTCAGCCAGATTCTCGACTGCCAGCCTGATTCGATCGTCGACCATTGCCGCGGCGCTGGGACTGTCCGCTTCAATATAGTCAAAAATCGCGTCGCGATCGGCGACAGCGAGGACCGACCACTCCAACAACATGGTCTATCGCTTTCCCTTCCGCGTCGCCGACGCACGCCTCTTGGCGAATCGCGCTTCGACTTTTTCGTGAGGCGCAGCAGGACGAGAATCGTCGAGAGCTTCCTGCACCTGGGCACGAAACCATGCGTCGTGACCAGGCGCGGCTTTAGTAAGGGCGAATGGCAGTGCGCCTTCATTGGCTGTGCGAGTCAAGAGGATGCGCACGGCATCCGACACTGTGATTCCCAGTTCGTCGAGCACAGCCGCAGCTCTCTCTTTTACGTCAGGATCAATGCGGGTCTGAACCAAAGCATTTGCGGGCATAATCGGGAGCCTCATTCCGCATTGTAATTCAATTGAATGACACGCGTCAGAGTTTCGCGAGCTGGGTCTTCTTGCTTTGGCGCAGATCGCACAGCATATCGGAATGAATATTCAGGCCGATGTTGGTGACGTTGTAGAGGTGTTCGGTGGCGACGAGCCAAACGATCTCGCAGATCGCGCGTTCGGAATAAAAAGAGGCCATCCGCGCGAACGTGGCGCGATTTACCTTCTTGTCGCGCGTCAACTCTGTCACGTAGTCGAGCGCGGCGCGCTCCGCCTGGCTGAAGATCGGGTTCGTGTCGTATGAGTCAAGTGCATCAAACTTCGCTTCGTCCATAGAAGTTTTGATGGCGATGGATCGGCCAATATCGATGCAAAACAGGCAGACGTTGAGCCGCGCGACGCGCTCGCGAATCAGCATTTGTGTTTCGGGCGCTAGCTGAAGTTTCTTGTCCAGCTTGCCGATGCGCGAGTAGAACATCGCGAACGCGAGCGGAAGGCGCGCGCTGAAGACCTTCAGAGAGGTAAGCACCTTGCCGAACTGACGCTTTGCGGCGGCATACGCAAGCCTCATCATGGGGTCCTGAGGCTTCTCAATTGGAGAAAGGAACGTGTCCATCTGCATGGCCTCCCTCTCTCTTCTATCGTGGCTTTTGGCGGCGAGCGGCGAATTCTGCGTGAAACGTGTTGCAGCTGGCTTCTATGAGAGGGCTCTCGACGAGCGGTCAGCGGCGCGGGCATTGGCGACGAAGGCGAGCACCTTCGCTCGATCTTTCCGTCCAGGCGACGATTCGACTCCGGAAGAGACATCCACGCCCCACGGCGTCAGCGTAGCGACCGCCTGGGCAACGTTCTCCGGCTTCAGGCCGCCGGCGGCGATCATCTTTTTCTCGTGGGCGCCAGCGAAGAGCGCGGCCTTGGCGGCGTTCCAGTCAAAGGCAATGCCGGTTCCTCCCACAGCCGTCGCGCTGCGCGAATCGACCAGCACCGCATTAATAATGGGATCGGCCGCGAGGGCAGCGAGCCGTTCCTGCGCATTGTTTGAGAAGTGCACTACCCGAACGATGCGCAGGCTCGGCCCGAACTCTTCGCGGAGCCTCGCGGCTAGTTCCGGCGGCGCGTCGGAGTGCAGTTGCACTCCCGTGAGTCCGCTGTGTCGCACGGTTTGAGCGAGCTCTTCGAATTGGGCATCGACGAACACGCCAATCTTCTCGATATGGTCAGGAAGATTCGACGCAATCGCTGCAACCTGGCTGGCGGTTACCTGTCGTGGACTTGGCGCAAAGACGAACCCGACTGCGTCAGCGCCTGCTTCAACGGCGAACTCAGCATCGGCGAGCGACGTGTTGCCGCAGATCTTGACCCACAAGCTCACTGCGCCGCCATCGCTCCGGCGAGCAGCGCGGCTAGCGCATCGCCAGGATCGGGCTGACGCATCAGGCTCTCGCCGATGAGAAATGCATCAAAGCCCGCGGACCGAAGCCGAGCCAAGTCATCGGCAGTTGAAATGCCGCTTTCGGCCACGCGGACGGCGCTTGCGGGGATGCGATCGATCAGCGTCAGAGAGGTCTCCAGCCGGACTTCGAATGTTTTCAGATCGCGATTATTGACGCCGATCGCGTCCGCTCCGCTGTCGCCCAATGCGTCGAGAACGCGATTCAATTCGTCGGCGGTATGCACTTCGACCAGCACATCGAGCGCATGATCGTGCGCCGTCTGCGCGAACCGCTTCATCTCGTCGGAGGTCAGCGCCGCAGCGATCAACAGAATCGCATCGGCGCGATTAGCCCGCGCTTCCAGGATTTGATACTCATCCACCGTGAAGTCTTTGCGCAGGCAGGGCAGGTTCACCGCCTGCGAGGCCAGCTCGAGGTTGCGCAGGCTGCCTTGAAAGTACGGCTCATCGGTGAGCACGGAAAGCGCTGTCGCGCCACCTGCCGCATAGCGCTGGGCCAGCCATGTCGCGTCAAAATCGGCGCGAATGACGCCTTTCGAGGGCGATGCCTTCTTGATCTCGGCGATGATTGCCGGCGCCGAGGCGGCCCGCCGCCGCAGAGCTGCAGCCCATCCGCGCGGCTGATGCAAGTCTGCGGCGCGCTCCAGTTCTGTTATGGAGACGTGCGACTTAGCTGCCTTAACTGCGGCTCGCGTAGAGGTGAGAATGGCGTCCAGTCGCGTTGACATACCTACTTAAGTATAAAGGGGACGCGATTCGCGAGTCAGAGCTACGCAATGTGTGGTGGGCCCGGAGGGATTCGAACCCCCAACCAAGGGATTATGAGTCCCCTGCTCTAACCGTTGAGCTACAGGCCCGGTTCTCTTCATCATAATTGGGAATTGGCTTGCTTCTTCTCGGTTCTGCACCGAACTGAAGCCGCTGCCGTATGATGTTGCCGAACGTCAGAGCCTCTTTTGCGAGCCCACATGTCCAAGCCCAGTTTGTTTCTATGGATTTTTTCTGCTGCAGCCGTTTCGCTTTCAGTCCTGCCGCTCCACGCGCTCGGTACCTGCGATCCCCGGGCGTACGGCGCTAAGGGCGATGGAAAGACGAAAGATACTGCCGCGATTCAGAAGGCAATCGATGCCTGCGCGCAGAAGGGCGGCGGTGAAGTAAAACTCAGCGCCGGCGCTTACGTGAGCGCTCCGATTGAGCTGAAGAGCAACGTGACGCTTCGACTCGAGAAGGACGCAACGCTGCTTGGCTCTCCTGATCATCAGGACTATCCGGCGCGCGAAGTGTTCCGGCTGCCCGATCTGCAGCCGCTGGTGACCGCCGTGAACGCGGAGAATGTCGCGATCGTGGGCGAAGGGACGATCGACGGCAACGGCGAGAGCTGGTGGGAAGAGGCGAGGAGCATCAAAGATCATGGCATCTTGGGCACGGGGCATCCGCGGCCAAAGTTGATTCTCTTCGACCATTGCAAGCATGTGCGCGTGGAGGGAATCACGGTGCAGAACTCGCCGATGTGGCAGGTGGTTCCGTACTACTCCGACGACGTGACGATTCGCAATATTCGGGTGCTTGCGCCTGCGCACTCGCCGAATACGGATGCGATCGATCCGTTTTCATCTTCCAATGTCGTCATCGATCATATCTTCGCCGATGTAGGAGACGACAACGTGGCCATCAAATCAGGGCCGATCAATTCGACAGGGCCGGATTCGCCTAGCCGCGACATCACGATCACTGACTGCACGTTCCTGCATGGCCATGGCCTGTCCATCGGAAGCGAGATCGCCGGTGGCGCGCAGAACATTCGCGCCGAGCGCATTCATTTTGAGGGCACTGACAACGGCATCCGGATCAAAGCCAATCGCGATCGCGGCGCGGACGTGAGCAATCTGGTGTTTCGCGATATCGAGATGAAGGACGTGAAGAATGCGCTGATCATCAGCGAGTATTATCCGTCGGTTCTGCCGCCGGCGGACGCAGAAGCGAAGCCCGTAACCCGGCTGACGCCCCACTTTCACGACATCACGCTGGAGAACGTAACGGCGACGGGAAGCGAGAATGCCGCGGCCATTGTGGGATTGCCTGAGGCGCCGATCAGTGGAGTGGTATTGAAGAACGTAAAGATCAGCGCGCGCAAAGGCGCGACTATCGGTTTCGCTGAGGTGACCGGCGAAGGTTTTGCGGTGCAAGCCGAAGAGGGGCAGCCGATCACGCAATTGTCCGGCGCAAAAGTAACTCTGCGCTAAAGCTAGCCGATTGATCCCGCCTGGCTAAATGCAAAAACTTTCAGCGTGCGCCCAAAAATACGGGTGCGATGTGGCGCGTGTAGAGATTTTCTGTCACGTTCTTGGCGACCACGGGCTCATTGGCTTCCAACAGGTCGAGATAGCGGGGACCCATTTTCGCCGCGACCTTGAATCCAACATGCAATAGCTGGCGGACGCTGCTGTTGTAAGAGGCTGCGCCAGGCACGTGCCTCAACGCGGACGTGTACTGCTCCGGCGTCCAATCCCGCACCGCGTCTGGCGCCGGCAGCTTCGCGGCATCGATGTCGATGACGGTCGCATAGGGCGCGCAGAGTTCTTCTCGATGCGCATAGGCCTCGGCGTAGATCTCCTTGGCTAACGCGAGTCCGGCGCCGCCTGCCTCAGCCAGGCCGATCAGTTCTTCGAGCCACGTGGTTCCAGCGGTCTTCAAGTGCACGCCAGCGTCAAACCGCTTCATGACGGAATGAATTGCGGGATAGATGGAGAATTTATCGCTGCCGGAATGAACGCTCAGTTTCAGGTTGTCGGGAAGGCCAAAGTGAGCCACCGCGTAGGCGATGGCCGCGACGTCCAGCGCGAATTCGCGTTCGAACTGCTTTACATCGCCGACGTAGTCGACGCCTTTGTTGAATCGGCCGCTGAACTTCGGGGCGATGGTCTGGATGGGAATGTTTTCATCTGCGACTGCGGCCAGAATGATAAGCAACTCGACCGGACTCTGCGCTGCATTGGTTTCGTCCATGGAAACCTCAGGAACGAAATTGCCTGCCCCTTTGGACTGAACGATTGCACGGTAGACTTCTCCGGCTTTTTTAATCGCGGCGAGAAACTTCTGCGCAGTCAGCCTCAATGCGGACTCCGTGACTTCGAATTCTTCATCAATGCCCTTGAGCCGTATTTGCCCGATCAATTTCAAATGCCTTTTCACGAAAGCCTCGACTTCGGCATTTGGGGCAGCCTGGCCAATGAAGTCGGCGACGTCGATCGTGTAGAAATCGCATGCGGATAGATAGCGGCCGACGGTCTGAAGACCGATATGGTCGGCGTCGCAAAAGTACGGATGCTTCCACCCGAGCGCCTTGACGGCTGCATCGGCAGCCTGTCGTACCGATGCCGGCTCCGATCCGATGATGGTGTGCTCCCGGTTTGATTTGTTCCAGACCGGAAGGACGACTGCTCCGCCATCGAGCGCTTTCACGCATGCTTGCAGTTGTGCTTTGGCTTGATGCGCGAAGCGATCCCCAACTCCAACCGAGTATTTGCCGAGCTTCAGCGGGCTCATTAACGGGCTCCTGGTTTCAGTCCAACCCCAATTTTGTGAGCAATCAAGAGGTCAGACCACTCAAGAGTATACACACGCTAGTGGAAGCCTGTCCGGCGATTTTCGATGAACATAGATTTTCCTGGACGACAATCTCGTGATACTCTCGATCTTCCTCTGGAACGTAGGAGTGTTTCCTCGGATGCCGCAAGCCTCGATCGACATGACCGACAGCCACCGAACCATGCACGTGGTCAACCACGTACGGTCTTTGATCGAGAATGGAACACTCCAGCCGGGCGACAAGATTCCTCCCGAACGCGAGTTTGCCCGTTCGCTCAAGATCAGCCGTGCGAGCCTGCGCACCGGCATCGGGTATCTGGCGGCGATGGGTGTGATGAAGATACGCCACGGCGTCGGCACGTTTGTCGCGGATGGGCCGCCCGATCTGGGTAAAGCATCACTGAGCCTTATCGGCGCGCTGCACGGTTTCCAAACGTGGCAGATGTTCGAAGCTCGCATCATTCTCGAGAGCAGTTTGGCGGCTCTGGCAGCGGAGCGCGGCAAGGAAGAGCATCATGCGGCCATGTCCGAAGAGGTCGCCGAGATGTTTGCGGCCCTCGACACGCCTGGGGAATATCTGATCCACGATGTGCTTTTCCATCGCATCGTCGCGCAAGCGTCCGGCAATCCGATTCTGGCGGCTGTAATGGAGACCGTAACCTCGTCGATGTACGACAAGCGCCGCAAGACGGTGGAGCGCGCGACCGATTTGCGCGAGTCCGCGGAGATGCATCGCGAAATTTACCGTGCGGTGCGCGCGCGCAAGCCGGAAGAAGCCAGCGAGCTGATGGAGAAGCATCTGCGCCTGGCTCAAATCGCGCAGGGCGCAAAACCTCCCGCGGGCCGCAAGCCAGCGCTGGAGTTGCCGAATGGCAGGAAAGCGCGACCCAAGCGCCTGCGCTCGTGAACGGCGGTTCTACTTGCTGATAGGGGCTGACGTTTGGCTTAAGCCTGCGTCGTCTTTGGATGGATCCGCAATCGTCACGCGCGAGCCCAGGCTGCGGACAAGGTCAGGAACGTCATAGTGAAGCAGGACGCCGGGAACGACGTCCTCGGGTGCGTCGATGGGAAGCGATGCATCGAGCAAACCTCGATAGCTGGCCACGGTGTGATTCACCGTGATGTGACTGAGTCGCGGATCGAGCGCTGCGGCGTGGAGAAGAACCAGACCCGTGTGCCCGCTACCCTCGGCCACGATTTTATGCGGGTCGACATCGGACCTGGAAGCCAGGAAATCGACCGCCTGGAACACATCGTCCACTCGCATTCCCAGAAGCGTTCGCCCCACAAGATCGGCGCGCAGGCTCAACAAATAAAAGCCGCCGAGGAGCGGGGACTTCGCTTCTTCTGCTCCAGGCGGCGAGGGGCGCGGCGTGAGAGCGAGGACGAGATTGCCTTCCGCCGCCAGAGCATCGAAGCGGGCTTTGTTGGTTTTCGCGATCGGGTCTTCTGCGTGAATCGAGCCGGGAACGAGGAGCAGAACCGCGGGATGACGGCCTGCTTGTTGCGGAATTGCGATGTCTGCTTGCAATTCGAGGCCATCCGTCGTGGGCAGCGTGAAGGCGCCGTTGGTTGCGGGGAGTGTGCGCGATGGAGAAAGCCCCGGCGTCGCCTGGGCTCCTGTGGCTTGCCGAATCAGCATCGGGAGCTCTTGTTTATTTGGCGCATGCCGGGCGCTGAGAAGCAGAGCCGCGCGCTTTTGATTCAAGGTAAACACGGTTTCCGCATGGGGAAAGCTTGTCGCAACTTGTCCAGTGAGCGTCACCTGAAAGGCGTCTTTCGGCAGGCCGAGAGAAACCCCTGCGCTCGCGTCATTGGCAGCGGAATCGGGAACGATGGGTCGATCGGGATCGGCAGCGGGCTCGAGATTGCGCAGAAAGAAACCGAGAATCCGGCCTGTGATGGGTTGCAGCGCCGCGTGATGGCCGGGTCCAGTGATGAACTGCAATCGCGCTGTCAGCGGCACTCGATTGCTGGTGTCTGCATTCAGGGCTGGGCCGTCTGGTGCCGGAGGAACGGCGGGCGCGCCGTTGTTCGAGGGCTGTCCGGTGCTGGCGGGATCGAAGAGCGCATAGAATCGACGCGCCTCAATCACCGTGTTGCGCGCGCCCGCGAAGGGAAACATGTCGGAGTAGGTGGAGATGACCGCATAGGGCCGCGGCGCGGCGGCTTCAATCAAATCTGCGAAGTCGAAACCGGATGATAGCAAACGCGGCGTCGATTGTTCTGCGTCTTGAGGGCCCATGGCGGGCAGAAGCTCGTTAAACGAAGTGATGTAACAAGCCACGCCAATTGCCGCAATCCGCGGATCGAGCGCCGCCGTAAGGGCGGTCACCGTGCCTCCGCCTGAGCAGCCGAAAGCGCCGATGCGCTTTGTATCGACCTCGGGCAATGACGACAGATAGTCGACGCCGCGCATCGCATCCCAAATCTCGTAGCGAGCGAACGTGTCCCCGATCAGCATTGGCTGCAGGCTTGCCTCGGCGTGCTCGCCGGTTGCGCCGGTAACGAGCGATTTTCCGGGATTCGCGGGATCGGGATACTGCAGCCGCTCGCCCTGCCCGATGGGATCGTATGACAGCGTTACGAAGCCGTTGCGTGCGAAGGTTGCGGCCATTCGTGCATCGGCGGCTTTCCCGGTCGGGTAATGGCCGGGCGTCAGGAGGATGGCTGCGTGCTTGCCGGATTCAGACGGCATGTCGGGAACATAGAGCAGGGCAGTCACGGGAAAGTTCGGCTGACTCTCGAAAATCACTTTGCGGATCAGAAATCCATCCGACTTGGTTTCTCCGAGAACGCGCGCATCGAGCGGCGTGCGCTCAGGAAAAGATCCGATCAGGCTTGCCAATCCGGCTCGTACCTTGGCTTGTTTTGCCCCTGCTTCGGCAGGCGTTCGAATCTTTGCGACGATTGCCGACCGTTGCAGTGCAAATCCTGCGGCAGCCTTGTCCAACTCCTGGTTGAGCGCCGTTCGGCTTGTCTGATCCACGGCCGAGACGGTCTGAGCCGCGAGAAAATGAACCGCGCTTGAGGCAATCGCCAAACAGCAAACCAGGATGATTCGGGATTTTCGCATGAGCCTTCATACCTTCCGGGGTTACTGGCGTCAATGGGAAGCGGGGGACGCGGGCTGGAAGGCGCGCTCGAGCGAGCCCAATCGCAAAGGTCCGACCACTTGAGCGGTCCGGCATGAAATACAGCCAACTGTGGTTATACAACTGATCAATTTAGCCTTGACAAAGGCTCAAAACACCTGCAAGTATTCTTGCCGACTTCGGAGAGGTCCGACCACTCCGAGTGAAAAAGAAATCACTGCAACAAAGCAAATCGATTTGCTGAAAATTTTGGAGGCTTCCATGCAATACAAGCGCACGTGGGCTCGTGGGATGTTCGTTCGCTGCGCAGCCCTGCTTGGCTGCACTATTGTTTTCCTGTTTGCGGCGCCCAGCGGCGCGCAGATTGCCGGTACAGGAAATATCCAGGGTGTCGTAACCGACCCAACCGGCGCAGTCGTGCCTCAGGCCTCCGTCACCCTCACCGATGAATCGACGCGCGTCACGCGTAAATCGACTACCGACGGCGCGGGCGTCTATGTTTTCCCTGGCGTTCCCATCACCACGTACGACATCACCGTCTCCGCTCCCGGCTTCAAGACTTACGAGCAGAAGCGAATTGTCCTCGAGGTTGGCAGCAGTATCTCGGTGAACGCGGTCATGTCGGTTGGCACGGCGGAGATGAAGGTCGAGGTCCAGTCGGAAGGGCTGCAGTTGCAGACCGAGGACGCGACATTCAAGCAAACGATTGATCAGCAAGCAGTGACGCAGATGCCGCTCAATGGCCGGCACATGACAGATCTGATCACTTATTCGGGCGGCTCCAATATCGCGCCCGCCGGCGACTTCACCGGCAGCAAGTATTCCTATCAGACAATTTCGGTTTCGATCGCGGGCGGCGGCGGCAATACGACCCTTTGGCGCCTGGATGGCGGCGATAACCAGGACTACATGGGCAACGGCAACCTGCCCTATCCGTTTCCCGATGCGGTGAGTGAATTCAGCGTCGAGTCGACCGATCTGGGCGCGCAGGATGGCGGACACGTCGGCGGCCTGGTCAACGTCGTCACTAAGTCGGGAACCAATCAGTACCATGGCGAAGCGTTCGAGTTCATCCGCAACAACTATCTCGACGCCACCAACTTCTTCTCGGCGACACCCGACACGCTGCATCAGAATCAGTACGGCGGCACGTTTGGCGGTCCTATCGTCCGCAACAAGCTGTTTGCCTTCGCGGCCTATCAGCGCACCAAGGCCGATCAGTCGCAAGCCAACACGCAAGCCACGGTGCCTACGGCGGCCAACCTGGCCGGCGATTTTTCAGCTACAGACGGAACTCCGGGCATCGCGGGCAGCAACGCGTGCAACTCGACTCATGCGGCCATTCCGCTTGTCGACCCGCTCACGGGCGCGAAATTGACGGGAAACAAATATGCGACGGCGCCTACCTACAACTCCTCGGCGCTAGCGTTGCAAGGCTACCTGCCTGCTATCAATCCGGCGCTGGACCCGAATAACTGCGGATTTGTTTTCTACGCCATTCCGTACCTGCTGACCGACAACCAGTTTGTGAGCAGGGTCGACTGGTCCATCAGCCCCAAGCAAAACCTCTACGGCCGCTACTTCGTCGATGGATACCAGTTCCCTGCGTATTTTGATCCACACAATATTCTCATTACCACCCAGTCAGGAAACATTGAACGCGTGCAGACCTTCACGCTGGGCGATGCGTACACTTTCACTCCTAAAATCGTGAATGCTGCGCACATCTCGATTCTTCGCCGCGTCAACAACCGCGGCTATGCGCCGAACGACATCAATGCCGCCACTGCGTTGGGCGTGAACATCTATCAGTCCGTCCCCAACGGACTGCAGATGACCGAAGGCAAATTCACTATAGGCGGCGGGACCAACTCGGTTGCGCATTTCAACGACAATACCGCCTCCGTTGGCGACGACGTGACGTGGGTCAAGGGCAGGCATCAGATCGCGTTCGGCGGCGAGTGGGTGCAGAACGAGCTCAACATCGGGAATGCGTACGAGAGCAACGGCATCTTCACATTCAACGGCGAGTACAGCGGAAGCGGCCCCAAGGGCGGCAACACCATCGGCGATCAGAATCTCGATTTCCTGATGGGAACGCTCGGATCGTCGGCGCCATTCCAGCAGAGCAAACAGCAGCAGAACGCGCTGCGCGGGCCGGTTCCGAGCCTCTACGTGCAGGACACATATCATGCTACGCCGCGTTTGACGCTGGTTGGCGGGCTGCGCTACGGGCCCAATGTGATGCCGCACGATTACTTCAACCGCGGCGTCGTGTTCAACCAGGCGGACTTCCTGGCCAATAAGACGAGTTCGGTTTATCCCAACGCGCCGGCGGGCGCGCTCTTCTATGGCGACCCCGGCGTAACCCGCCAATTCACCAAGAACTCCTATCTACAGTTCTCGCCGAATGTCGGACTTTCGTTTGATCCCGGCGGCGATGGCAAGACAGTGGTTCGCGCAGGCGGGGCTCTCATGTTCGACAATCCCGCCTTCTTTACCAGCCAGCGCAACCAGCAGAACCCGCCGTTCGCCACGGCAGTGACCCAGACGCAGACGTCTGCAACGGGTCCGGTCCTCATGAGCGACCCCTGGGCTCAGGGCTCGATCATAGGCAGTCCATTCCCGCAGCCCGCGGTTCCATCGCCCTCGCAGGCGCTGTTCTTCGCGCAGTCGCAATTCATCGTGATGCCGCAGCAATTCAAGCCGGCTTACACGATTCAATGGACCTTCAGCCTGCAGCGGGAGCTGGGCCACGGCTGGCAGGCTACGCTCGACTATATCGGCAACACCACCCGACATGATCCGGTGGGCTATCCATTCGACCCGGCCGTATTTATCCCCGGCGTGTGGGGCGCTGGCGGAACGGGTTGCGCCGGCATCGTGACCACGGGACCGGCGGCAGTCAAGGCCGGAGCGGCCGGCAGCAACTGTTCCACAACAGGGAACCAGACCTCTCGCTTCTTGCTCACTCAGGAGAATCCTGCAGGTACGAACGCGGCCGGAAAAGCCACCGGCGGGAACCAGTATCAGGGCAGCGGCGCCGGCTCCGTCATCATCGATGACGAGGCCACCGCAAACTACCATGGCCTGATCTCCTCGATTCAGCACCGCATGTCGAGCAGCTTCAGCCTGCTGGCGAACTGGACCTGGTCGAAATGCCTGGATATTGAGGATGCCCAGGGCGATCTAGCCGGCACAACCGTAGAAAATCCCAATGATCTGGCAATGGACTACGGCCCGTGCGGCTCTGATTTCCGGCATGTCGAAAATGTGATTCTCGTCGCCAGGAGCGGCTTCAAGAACCACTTGAACCGTTTCGAGAGACTCGTCGTCAATGACTGGGAGTTGGCGCCGCTCATCCACATTCAAAGCGGCGAGCCTTTCACCGTCACCTCAGGCCAGGACAATTCTCTGACCGACGTGGGCAACGACCGGCCGAACCTCGTGCCCGGCGTGAATCCCTATGCCGAAGCCAAGTTCCGCAAGGCCACGGGGGAAGCAAATCGCGAGTTCTTGAATCCGGCGGCCTTTGCCCAGGTCACAGCGGCCTGTACCTCGACGACCACGGGAGGCTGCCCGGCCCTCGGCACCTACGGAAACATCGGCAAGAACTCATTCCGTGGACCGAAGGCGCTGCAGTTCGATGCGCAGATCTCGCGTATCTTCGTGATCCATGAGAACTGGTCGACGACGTTCCGTCTGGAGGCGTTCAACGTGTTGAATCATCCTGATTTCAATCCTCCATCCGGCTCGACAAACGGCTCGCTTGCCGCAAACAGCGGAAGCGCGGCGGTTCTTACCTCGTCGACGTTTGGCCAGGTTGCGTCAACCTACAATCAGGCGCGCGTTTTCCAGGGGAGCGTCAAAATCAACTTCTAACCAGTTGTCTCTTTAAAGGCGCCGTTTAAAACCGGGCGCTCCATTTTGTGGGGCGCCCGGTTCTTTCGCTGTTAGTTGTTCTTCAGTTGTCCGGACACGCAGAAAACGATTCCACGAAACAAAATCATCGAAGGGTATCGTCATGAATCCGACTCAAAATAATCGCAGAGAATTCTTGAAGGCGGGCGGCGCCGCGTTGGCCGCTACTGCAGTTTCGTGGAACGCCAAAAGCTATGGCGCGATTGCCGGCGCCAACGATCGTGTGCGCGTGGGCGTGATCGGTTGCGGCGATCGCATGAAAGGCGCTTTGATTCCGGCTTTTCTTCAAAACTCGAAAGATATGAACTTCGAGTTTGTCGCTGTCTCCGACATTTGGAACCGTCGGCGCGAAGAAGGCGCGGCGTACATCCAAAAGCTGAGCGGCAGCGCAGTCGATCCTGTGCGCAACAACGATGAGTTGTACGCACGTAAAGATGTCGATGCGGTTTTGGTCGCCACCGCTGATTTTCAGCATGCGCTGCATGGCGTGGAGGCTGTCGAAGCAGGACGAGACGCCTATGTTGAAAAGCCTACGGCGCACACGATGGACGACGCCAAGAAGTTTCTCGCCGCGGTGAAGAAGACGGGGAAGATTGTGCAGGTGGGCACGCAGCGCCGCAGCACTCCGAGTTATCAGAAGGCTGCGGAGTACATCAAATCGGGCCAGTTCGGCGACATCGTGATGGTGGAGATGACGTGGAATGTGAACCAGCCCGGGCGCTGGCGCCGGCCCAGCGTGGTGCCGCTACTGAAGGAAGAAGACACGGATTGGAAGCGCTACCTGCTCAACCGGCCACATGTGGCCTTCGACGCGCGCAAGTATCTTGAGTTTCGTTTGTTCTGGCCGTATTCGTCGGGCATTCCCGATCAGTGGCTCGTGCATCAGATCGACACGGTTCATTGGTTCACGGGCCTGCCGCATCCGCGCAGCGTGGTTGCGAATGGCGGGATTTATTTATGGAAGGACGGCCGCCAGAACTGGGACACGATGACCGCGGTCTTTGACTACGGCCCGCTCGACGATCTCACGAAAGGCTTTCAAGTCCAGTACACTTCGCGGTTCACCAACTCGGCGGGCGGCGTGAAAGAGCTCTACTACTCGAACGGCGGCATGATCGACATGGACAAGCAGACGGTGACGTCGACTGGAGGCTTGAGCGCAAAATCCGCCGCCGAGATGGATATGAAGCCGAATCTGTTGTCGAGCTTTTCGCTTGTCGAACACGCGGAGGAAGCGTCGACCGCGGCCGACACCGGCGCCGATCCGCAGACCTCGGCTAACATGCGCAACTGGATGGAGTGCGTGCGCTCGCGCAAGACGCCGAACGCGTCGATCGAGGCCGGATACAGCCACTCGATCGCACTCTGCATGAACGTGGCGGCGATTCAGACCGGGCAGAAGGTGACGTTCGACGACAAGACGCAGCAGGTGATCGCCGGGGGCAAGGTCTATGCGTAGCATGGTTGTCTTCGGACTTATCGCGGCAACCATGACGATCGCATCTCAAACCCTCATCGCGGCGCCGGCATCGGGAGTTCAGGTTGTCGCCGACGAGGCGCATCGCCGCGTGGACATCACTATCGACGGCAAGCCGTTCACGTCGTATATCTGGCCAACAACGCTGAAGAAGCCGACGCTCTATCCGCTCATCACCGATGACGGCGTCCCGGTGACGCGCGGCTATCCGCTCGACCCGCGGCCTAACGAGCGCGTCGATCATCCGCATCACGCCGGCATGTGGTTCAACTACGGCAACGTGAATGGGTTCGACTTCTGGAACAACTCGGACGCGATTAAGCCGGAAGATCGCGCCAAGATGGGTTCGGTGCTTCATACGAAAATCGTCTCGGCCAAGAGCGGCGCCGATCGGGGCGAGCTTGTGGTCGAGTCCGTTTGGGTTACCGGAACCGACAAGCAGATCCTCGATCAGACGACGCGCTACGTCTTTTCGCGCGGAGCCCACGAGCGCGTCATCGACCAGATTGTCACGCTGAAGGCTCTCGATCGCGCGGTCTTCAATGACGACAAGGAAGGCGTACTTGGAATTCGCGTGGCGCGCTGGCTGGAATCGCCCGATGAAAAGGGCGGCATGTTTCTTGACGCCAGCGGGAGGCCGACCAAGGTCGATGCGGTGAATAACAGTGACGCCACCGGCGTGTATCTGACCAGCGAGGGCGTGAAGGGCGGCGCAGTTTGGAGCACGCGCGGCAAGTGGTGTTCGCTTACTGGACACACGGACGATCACACCGTGGCGATCGCCATTCTCGATCATCCGGAGAATCCGGGCTATCCGACCTACTGGCACGCGCGCGGCTATGGATTGTTCGCTGCCAATCCTCTCGGGCGCAGCATCTTCGATACGAAGCAGCCTGCGTTCAACTTCACGCTGGAGAAAGGTCAGACCGCGACCTTTCGTTATCGGGTGATGCTGATCTCGCACGAGGCGAGCCCGGAGCAACTGAATCTGGAAGCCGAGCGTTTCGCTGCGGAGTATAAATAACCCAATCAGATTGGGGGCCCGGTGGGTGCGATCAAACTCGCGCCCGCTGGATTTATCTTTCCCGGCAGAACCGGTTGGTCAAGTCGAGCGCAGAGTGAAAGCGGTCCTCCGCTCCATGCGCAATCAGGCAGTCCATGGAGTTGTATCCCCAGGCCACGGCGCCGAAACGCACGCCAAGCGCCTTGGCCGCGCGCAGATCGCGCAGCTCGTCGCCGACGAAAGACGTATGGTCCTGTGAAGCTCCGAGCGCGCGCATCACTTTGCGGAGCGATTGCCGCTTGGTCAAGATCGAAACCCCGCATTCGAAGTGGGAGAACAAGCGTATTCGTTCTTGGCCGAGTACGCTCTCGACATTCTGTTTGGAGTTCGAAGTCAGAATCGCCAGCGTGTAGCCGGCCTCATGAAGCGACTCAAGCGCCGTTTCCAAGCCATCTATAAGGTTTACGCCGCCAATCTCCCGCGCCATGAACCGACGCGTGGTTCGCGCAATCGCCGGCAGCTTCCAGAAGGGGACGCCATGATACTTGAGGACCTCTGACGCCTCCATGGTTCGTAGAAGATCCATCTTGTCGCGGTCGAAGGCGCGAAAGCCGTAGATCTTCGCTACGGCGTCAAATGTTTTCAAAAAAAGTTGAAACGTGTCCGCCAAGGTTCCATCGAAATCAAACACGACGAGAGATTTGCGCAACTCGAATCCCTCCTCTCGATGCGGCGGCGGACGTAGAAACGGTTGACTTTCATGCGGCCTGGGAACGTGCGGAATATAACCCACTCATCTTGGTTCGTATCTTAACAAGCGATGAAAACGGTCCAGGGCGCCACGATCGCGTGGTTTTCTCCTTGTCGAAATGAGCCGCGATGTTGGCCAGTCTCAGGGGATTTGATCGATAGAAAACACTGGGCATTAGAATCTCAGACATGCAGATCAGAAAAGCCGTGATCACGGCCGCCGCAAGAGAGCAGCGCACGCTGCCGATGCAGACTCTTTTCGATCAGGATGGCGCCGAGCGCTCCGTGCTGAGTCTCGTGGTGCGCGAAGCCTTGCGCGCAGGCGTCAGCGACATTTGCATCGTGGTCTGGCCAGGCGATGAGGAGCCGTACGCGAAGCTGCTGGCCGATGAAGCCGCCCGCCTTACGTTCGTCCGGCAAACCGAATCGCGCGGCTACGCGCACGCCGTCTCCTGCGCTCGGGAGTTCGTCAACAACGAGCCGTTTCTGCATTTCGTCGGCGATCACATCTACGTCGGCGCCGGATCGACCGGGAGCGCACGCCGTTTGGTAGAAGCAGCGACGACGGAAGGCTGCGCGATCTCAGCGGTGCAGGTGACGCGCGAAAATCTCTTGCCGCATTACGGCGCGGTGGGCGGCCAGCCGGTGGCGGGAAAGTCCGGGCTCTACCAAGTCGACACAGTGATCGAAAAGCCGACGCCGACCGAAGCCGAGCAGCGGTTGATGGTTCCCGGCTTGAGAAGCGGGCAATATCTCTGCTTTTACGGCATGCATGTGCTCACGCCGGCGATCTTCGAGATTCTCGCTACGATGCTGGCGGAGACCACCGGCCGCGTAAGCTTGTCGGCAGCCCTCGGCACGCTTGCGCAGCGCGAACAATATCTGGCCATGATCCAGCATGGCCGTCGATTCGATGTCGGCGTCAAATACGGACTCTTTACCGCGCAGTTGGCGCTGGCGATGAGCGGCCAGGATCGCGACGAAGTGCTCACCGAACTGGTCAATGTTCTTGCCGCCCGCGAGATATCCGCTGTGGAAGGGGATAGAGCGTGAGCGAACTCTGGGACATCATCCGCTCGCCCGATCCTGAAATCCGCAATCGCTCGCTGAGCTCTTTCTGCCAAAGCGCAACGCACGATCGGTTGATCGCCGAGCTGGCGGAGCTTGAGCGTCTGCGCCACAGCCACGAGAATCTCTACGAACGCGTGCGCGCGCTGTTCTTCCTGAACGCGATCTATCGTTTTTATCTTCCGCAGAAGCTTGGCGTCGCGAAAACCGGCGCGCGGATTCCCTTCGCCGGTTATGAAAAGCTGCTCAACCGCCGCTATGAAGAAGCCGTCAGCATCTTTCTCGCTGCGCAAGACGTCGAAGGCCTGAGCGATGGCCTCGCCAGCGCTCTTGCCGCCGCGTATCGCGGCCTCGGTTTCCAGACGCTGTCCGACCAGGTGCGCCGGAGCGTGCGTTCTGTACGGGGCAATCAGTGGATGTTTCGCACCGGCCATCCGGCAGATTACGCGCTACGCCTTCGTCCTGAACTGTTGCAGCGCTCCGCGAACCAGTCGTTTCCCGTTCTGCACGAGGCCACTCCAGTGCGCATGGACCTCAGCCACAGCGGGTGGAGTGACATCTTCTTTCTGGGAATGGATCTGCCGGAGAGCGCTCGCGTGCTCAACGTGTCGATCGATCTGGCCGTGTTCGGGGCGAGCTCGTCGGGAGACGTGTCTGGACCGAAGCCTCCCGTGGAAGCGTATCTGCGCGTCATCGACAGGCCCGTCATTCGTTTGGTCAGCGTCGATCTGGACGCGAGCACGGAGATTCACGAGCTCCAGGAGATGTTCGACTTCGGCCGCGATTATCTGGGGCTGCTCAAAGCCGCGGTCATTGCATCCGGCATCGTTCCTCCGGGCTTGGAAGGCTCGGGTCAACCGCTGAGGCACTTGCTTCGTCAGCTCATGCAGCAGGATGGGCTCGGCCTCGAGATCGTCAGCCATGTGAACAACATTCCCAAGGGATCGCGTCTCGCGGTTTCCACCAATCTTCTTGCGTCGCTAATCTCGGCTTGCATGCGCGCTACGCGGCAGGTTACATCGCTCACCGGCGAACTCGGGGAGTCCGAACGTCGCCTCGTTGCGGCGCGCGCCATTCTCGGCGAGTGGATCGGCGGCTCGGGTGGGGGATGGCAGGACTCGGGCGGCGTCTGGCCGGGGATCAAGTTGATTGAAGGCGTGCGCGCCGGCGAAGGAGACGCAGAGTTCGGCGTGAGCCGCGGCCGTCTGCTGCCGAATCATCGCATTCTTGGCTCTTCTGATGTGAGCGATGCGACGCGGCGCAAGCTGCAGGAGAGTCTTGTGCTCGTGCACGGCGGCATGGCGCAGGATGTGGGACCGATCCTCGAGATGGTGACCGAACGCTATCTCTTGCGCTCGGACGCCGAGTGGACCGCCCGCCAGCAAGCCGGCGGCATTCTCGACGACATCGTCGCCAAGCTCAAGGCGGGCGATGTGCGTTCAATCGGCAAGCTGACGGAAACCAACTTCGAAGGCCCGATCCAGGCCATCATTCCATGGGCCAGCAACCTATATACAGAGACCCTCATTCGCGAAGTGCGTGCGGCCTTCGGCGACGCGTTCTGGGGATTCTGGATGCTGGGCGGCATGTCTGGCGGCGGCATGGGATTCATCTTCGATCCCAAGCGCCGAAGCGAAGCGCAGAAACAGCTCGGCCCCCTGATGCGCAAGGTCAGCCGCATATTGTCTACCGGAGTTCCTTTCGCGATGGAGCCGGTTGTCTACGACTTTGCGATCAACGAGCGTGGAACATTCGCGGAGCTTCGGTCCGGCGAATCGGCCGTCATGCCGGACGGCTATTACAACCTCATGCTGCCCACGCTGCTGCGCAAGGACCAGCGCTTGCTGTCCATCTCCGAGCGCGCCGATCTCGAACAATTCAGCGCCGCCTGCCGCGATGAATCGAGCGCAAACGAGCGCACGCAGCGCTTTCTCGATCGTCTGCTTCCGCAAGCGACTCGCAGCGAAGAGCGCGGCGACACCCTGGATGCGCTGCTGGCGCAAAACGGATTCGACCCGATCCAGCATGAGCGGATTCAGACCGAATTGCGCGCCGGACAGATTGGGCTGGCGAAAAACAGGCTGCCGTCTTCCACGCAAATCGAAGACGTCTCTCCAGATCAGGTCTTCGACGCCAGAGGCGCCATCGATGCGCGCTACAAACGCATCGGCGAAGATGCGCTGGCGTCGGGGTCGGTCGCAGTCGTCTCGCTGGCTGGCGGCGCGGGTAGCCGCTGGACGCGCGGCGCCGGCGTGGTGAAGGCGTTGAGTCCTTTCTGCCGCTTTGCCGGAACGCATCGCACGTTTCTCGAAGTGCATCTGGCCAAGAGCCGTCGTGTCTCGCGTCTGTATGGGGGCGTCACGCCGCATGTCATCACCACCAGCTACCTGACGCACGAGCCCACGGCGCAACTGCTCGAGCGCGAACACAACTACGGTTATTCGTATCCTCTTTATCTCTCGCCGGGCCGCAGCGTCGGCCTGCGTCTGATCCCCATGGAGCGCGATTTGCGCTTCGCATGGGAAGAGACCGCGCAGCAGTTGCTCGACGCGCAGGCCCAGAAAGTGCGCGAAAGCTCGCGCGCAGCCTTGATCGGCTGGGCGCGCCAGGCAGGCGAAGGCGGCAACTATACCGACAATCTTCCGCTCCAGTGCCTGCATCCGGTCGGGCACTGGTATGAAGTTCCGAACCTATTTCGCAATGGGGTGCTGCGCAGCCTGCTGCAGACCGCGCCTAACCTGCGCTATCTCATGGTGCATAACGTCGATACCGTCGGAGTCGATCTGGACCCCGCGATCCTCGGGCTTCACATCGAGCGCAAAGCGACCATGACGGTTGAAGTGATTACGCGGCGCATCGAAGACCACGGCGGAGGCCTGGCCAATGTCGATGGGCGCCTGCGCCTGGTGGAAGGAATGGCGCTGCCCTCGGAAGAGATCGAGTTCGGCCTCTCCTACTACAACTCCAATAGCTTCTGGATCGATATCGACGCTCTGCTGAGGGTTTTCGGGCTGAGCAGAGGAGATCTCGACAACGAAAGCAAACTGGCGGCGGCCGTGCGCGGCGTCGCGACGCGTATGCCGACTTACATTACGTTGAAAGACGTCAAAAAGCGCTGGGGCAAGGGGCAGGAAGATATCTTTCCAGTGGCGCAGTTTGAAAAGCTGTGGGTCGACATGACCAGCCTGCCGCAGATGGCGTGCGAGTACGTGGTTGTCCCCCGCGTGCGCGGCCAGCAGTTGAAGGAACCGGCGCAGTTGGACGGCTGGCTGCGCGATGGTTCAGCCGACTACGTGGCCGGACTGTGCGATTTTGGCTCAGACGAGCGCTGAATTAAAGGAACAGGCAGAAAGATCGATTAAAGAACAGGAAGAAAGTTTGGATTAAAGGACGGAGAAAATTCGCGAAGCGGCTTGCGGCGATGTCCGGCGCCATCGACAGGCGCCGCTGACCGGAAGTTTCCCTGATACGCCGCTCTCGCCAGGACCAGAACGCGCTGGGCGGATACTAAGGCCCGACATCCCACAAAGGGCACGTTACCGAAGGCGGTACTCCCTGCGTTCTTTCAGGCCGCCTTCCCCCGCAAAATATAGATCATAATGGGACAGCGGAAAGCCCTACTTTATTCCCGTCCAAACGGAATCTCTGCGCCAAAAACGATAAAGTAGTGGCAATCTTCTTAGCTAGATCGACCTAGTTCGTTCATTGCAGCCATCGGGGTCGCCCTCCGAGAAAGGTCTTCGGGACTTCAGTATGCGCCTTGTGCACCGTCTCCTCCTCCTCTGTGTTGTGTTTCCATTTCTTGGATCGGCGCTGGCCTCAGCCCAGAATCCGGAAAGCAAACCGCGAATTTTGGGGAAGATCGACGAGAACCAGCTCGTCACCCTCAAGGGAAACATCCATCCGGCGGCCATCGCGAAAAACGATCTTGGGCCCGTGCAATCCAATCTGGCCATGAACGGATTGGTCCTGGTGTTGAGCCGCAGCCCTGAGCAGCAGGCCGCCTTCGACGAATTCGTCGCCAGCCAGTACGACGCGACCTCCCCGAACTATCATCATTGGCTGCTTCCGGCGCAAGTGGGCGAGCAGTTCGGCCCATCTCTCACCGACATTGCGACGGTTTCAAACTGGCTCAGCGGCCATGGGCTTGTGGTCTCTCAGGTCTCGAAGGACCGGATGAGCATCGAGTTCAGCGGTTCGGCGGCGCAGGTGGAGAGCACGTTTCACACGGAGATTCACAACCTCTCTGTGAACGGCGTGCGGCATATCGGCAACATGAGCGACCCCCAGATTCCCACGGCTCTGGCGCCGGTGGTGCTGGGCGTCAAGGCGCTGCACAACTTCACGCCCAGGCCGCTGCATCGGGTAGGCGGCACAGCGACTCTTGATAGCCAAAGCGGGAGATGGCAGCGGATCGGTTTGCCTCAGACGCGGGGCGCCGGGACAGCGAGTCCGGATGTGAAGCTTCGTCCGAACTTCGGCATCACGGTTGGAACCGGCGCCTCTGCCTATCAGATCGAGGACGTGACGCCGTTCGACTTTGCCGCGATCTACAATGTGCAGCCGCTGTGGAACGCAACAACGCCGATCAACGGAACCGGGCAAACGATTGCGATTGTTGGAACGAGCGATATCAACCTCACCGATGTGGCGACTTTTCGCAGCACGTTCGGCTTGCCGGCGGGGTTGACTCCGATCAATCTAACGGGAGTGAATGGAACCCCCGATCCAGGAATTTGCACCGCCGCAACCAATTCGGGCGCCCTCTGCACGATTGAAGATTTGACTGAGAACAGCCTCGACGTGGAGTGGTCTGGCGCGGTGGCTCCCGGCGCACAGGTTGTCCTTGTGACCGCCGGTCAAACTGCGAGCAACGATCCGATCTATGAGTCAGCGTCGTACGTTATCAGCCAGTTCGGCGCAGCTTCTTCTCCACTTCAATATGTGCACATCTTGAGCATCAGCTATGGCGAGTGCGAACTCGCAATGGGCACAGCCAACAACGCCCTTTACAACGCAATGTGGGAGGGCGCCGCATCGTCAGGCATCGC
>DATHNJ010000199.1:0-7636 GCA_035486155.1 Occallatibacter sp.
GTGGCCGATGCCGGGAATGTACGTCGTCACTTCAATACCGTTGGTCAAACGCACGCGAGCCACCTTGCGCAGCGCCGAGTTCGGCTTCTTGGGCGTCTGCGTATACACGCGGGTGCACACGCCGCGCCGCTGCGGCGAAGCTTGCAACGCCGGCGACGCCGTCTTGTAACGAGGAGCCGTACGGCCCTTGCGGACAAGCTGATTAAAAGTAGGCAAACCGAAACTCCTTACCCCAAAACACCAAAAATCTCTTCAGCCACGCAAAGCCGCTCCGGGCTGCCTTGAACCCATGCGCATTCACACGCACGGACGCAAAAGCCCAAGGTTGCTGCTTCGCGTCTGCCTTCGTTCCACTTCCAGACGAGAACCGGGACGGTGGTCGCGCGTCCATACAAGACGGAGCCGACTCCGTTTCGCCAATTCCGGCCCGCATAGCCCTCCAAGGTGGAGAAACGCGCGGACACCGATGCGATGATCCCCTGCCCTTCGCAAGATAAGAGCGATCCAGGGATGATAGCCAGCCAACTTCGCTTGGCTTTCGGGATTCAGCCCAAGGGCCGATGTTCTGGCTGGGCTACCCTGACGCGTCCGGCGTACAACACACGACCGGAGACGTTCTTGCGGAACCTACTTACAATAACAAGAAATATGGGCAGGGTCAACGCATGCGACCCCGCCCACTTATTTTTTCCGTCCCTATTGGATCGAATGCACCGTCCATGCGCCATTCACAAGCGCAAAATCGGCGTGGCGTTTGGCGCTCAGCCGGTTTCCAGGCGTGTGCGCGGCCTGCTGCAGCAGGTCCGGAACCCCCGTCAGGTCCACACCCTCAATGAAGCTCGCGCCCTTGGCCGTATCGGCCCCGGCGATCATTTCGTCGCTGATATCGCCGACTTCGCGCGCCTTCAAATGATTGGCCTGCACCGTCACCATCCGGTAGGTGTAGTTTTTGTCGTCCAGGCCGCTCGGCCGCCACTCGATCTTGTCTCCGCCGCTGGGCAGCGTGACAATCTTCTTGCCGGCATCCGTGAGCTTGAAATCCGCCCAGTATTTGTTGGGATAAACCGTGGTCCGCTCCCAATACTTGGCCTGCGCCCCCTGCACCATGCCATCGTTATTGACCTGAATCGAAATGCCTTGCGGGGCGCCGTGATCGTAGTCCGCCTGAATCAGCGCCAGGGCCTGGCTTTGACTTAAATCCGGCGCCGACTTGCATCCTGCCAAAGTCATTCCCGCCGTCAAGAGCGCCGCCACCCATACTGGCGCACTCAAAACCTTCCATTGCAGTCTGTTCCTCACGTTTCCTCCCCACTGTTTCTAGACCGCTTGCGGCGGTTCAAACTCCGCCGACCCGCCATTTTTCTCCTACTCGCCGTTGCTGTCAATGGAGTTGCAGATTCCCCCACGCATACTCAAAGGTTTTAGCTGGGACAAAGTGAGAGGCTCGCCGTCTTCGCCCCTCATTGCAGAGGAAGGGTAAGGGCTTCAGCCGTTCACGAAACAGAGGCTTCAGCCCCTGCGGGAATCAATTCTCAGTCATCCGGTCCAGAAGCAGCTTCAAAAATCCCTGTTCGTCCGACTGCAGGCACACCTGCGCATTCGGCTCGCCGCTCACCGCCCGCGTGAACCCCTTATCGTCCACCTCGATCCGCATCGGCTTCACGGGGCAAAGATCGGGCCGGAACGCATACGCCACCGCTACCGGATCGAACAGCGTCGGAATGGCGTTATGGCTCCGCGTATTCGCCACCCACTGGTGATAGAGCAAGACCAGCTGATCCGTCAGCGGAGACCCATGCCCGAAGATTCTCTCTCTTTCCGCTTCCGGCAAATGAATTTGTGTCGAATCGAGAGGCATCATGAACACCGGGACGCCTGAGCTGAAAAGCGCCCTGGCGCCGTCAATGTTCTGAATGATGTTCCACTCTGCGTCCGCCGGACTACGCTCTCCATTGTTCCCGTCGTAGCCGCGTGAGACGCTCCCGCCCATCAGCACCACGCGCTTCAGCTTCTTGAATGTCGCCGGATCGTGCGCGATCGCCGCCTGCACCGTAAACAGCGGCCCGATCGCAATCAGTGTGATCTCGCCCGGGCGCTTCTTGATCTGATCCAGCAAAAACCCCGCCCCGTCTGCATGGATCGTCGCCGGCGTGCGCAGCGCGTACGCCTTCTGCGTCATCAGGTTGTCGGTGGTCGACGCCGGACCTGCGGCGATCGGAATATCCTCGCGCCCCACCGCCGTCAGATAGCGATCGACCAGCCGCGCCCGCATCTCCGTATCGCCAAACGTCGTCGTCACGCCCAGAATCTTCAGCTCCGGGCTGCGCAAAGCCAGCGCCAGCGCGAAGGCGTCGTCAATATCGTCGCCAATGTCGGTATCGATGATGACCGGCTGCGGACCTGCGGTCTGCTGTCCCATCAGCGGTCGAGTCATTCCGGTGATCCCCATCGCCACGCCCAACGCAACAAAAGCCAACGCAAATCCGCTCGAAAATTTCATGGCGACATGGTACTTGGTCGGGCTAAGCCAGGCATTTCATCTTCGTAAAGCGAGAACGATTCCCTGAAAAAGCAAGGCTCTCCCTCTCGACCTTTGCGAATCAATTCACCCGAATCCGGCAAAATAAAAACGACGCAGAAGCCCTGGAGGCCCAAATTAAGAGGCTGGGGATACCCCCCTCCCCCCTTTAAATTTGCGGTTTTCCACAGCGATTTTGCGAAGAATTTCCTTCATCTGTAAAACAAAAATTGGCCGGAGGGTGGATGACGGGTGCGGGCGCCCCAGTCTTGAAAAGACCTGGGAAAGTACGAACCAACTCCTACCGGGGCTGTCATCGCGAGCGAGCAAAGCGAGCCGAGGGATCTGCGGTTGCCTTTCATCCAACCTCAATCTCCTCCTGATTTCTCCAACCTGCCCACAATCGCATCCGCGTCGTACACGCATCCGCCCCACACGCCGCCCGAAGCCTGCACCAGCGCCGCCCACAGCCGCGTATCGTCGGGCAACGCCGGATGCGCCTGCAAATCCTCCCGCGCCGTACGCGCGGCCAGCACCCGCTCGCCTTCGGCAGCGTCAAACACGCCGTCCGCATCGCTCACCAGATCAATGGAGCCAACCATCCCCGCCCGATCGACCACAATCTCGATCTGATCGCCCTCGCGCACCTTCCCGATCGGCCCGCCCGCCAACGCCTCCGGCGAAATATGTCCCACGCACGCGCCCGTCGACACGCCGCTGAACCGCGCGTCCGTCAATACCGCCACATGCTTGCAGTGAGGCAACGCCTTCAACGCCGACGTCACCTGATAAATCTCCTGCATCCCGGCGCCCTTCGGCCCGCCGCAAATCAACACGATCACATCGCCGTGCCCGATCGCGCCGGCCTTGATCGCCCCAATCGCCGCTTCTTCCGTGATGAACACGCGCGCCGGTCCGCGATGCCGGAAGACCTGATGCTCGTCCACCAGCGACGCATCAATCGCCGTGCTCTTGATGACCGAGCCCTCCGGCGCGAGATTCCCCATCGGGAAACATACCGTCGATGTGAGCCCGCGTTCCCGCGCCCGATCCGGACTCATGATCACCTCCTCCGCATCGATCCCGTCGAGTTCCTTGAGCCGCTTGCGCACCTCGCGCCGCCGCTCGCTCTCGCGCCACCAGTCCAAACACGCGCCCAGCGTTTCGCCGCTGACAGTTTTGACGCCCTCGTCCAAGAATCCGCCGGCGCGCAGCGCCAGCATCACCTCCGGAACGCCGCCGGCCAGAAACACCTGCACCGTCGCGAACCCCCGCGGCCCATTCGGCAGCGCATCCACAAGGCGCGGAACCTCGCGATTCACTTCGGCCCACTCATCCACTGACGGCCGCTTTAACCCGGCCGAAAACGCGATCGCCGGCAGATGAATGAGTAAATTGGTGGACCCGCCAAACGCCGCATGCAGCACCATCGCATTGCGCAGTGCGCCCGGCGTCAGCACATCGCGCACGCCCATGCCCGCCTGATGCATCCGCAGCAGAGCTCGCGCCGACCGCTTCGCCGCATCGAGCCAGATCGATTGTCCCGAGGGCGCCAGCGCGGTGTGCGGCAGCGACAATCCCAGCGCCTCGCCGATCACCTGCGAGGTCGCCGCCGTGCCGAGAAACTGGCATCCCCCGCCGGGACTCGCGCACGCGCGGCACCCGACTTCCGCCGCATACTCCAGCGTGATCTGCTGCTGCGCAAAACGGGCGCCGATGGTCTGCACCTTGCCCGCGTCCTCGCCCGTTTCTGGTAGGAGTGTGACGCCTCCAGGGATCAAAACCCCCGGAAGGGGGCCAGCTGAGGCCAGCGCCATCATCATCGCCGGCAGTCCCTTGTCGCAGGTGGCCACGCCCAGCACGCCCTTGCCCGTGGGCAACGACCGCATCAACCGCCGCAGCACCATGGCGGCGTCATTTCTGTAGGGCAGCGAGTCCATCATCCCCGTCGTGCCCTGCGTCCGGCCATCGCACGGATCGGTGCACGCTCCGGCAAAGGGCACTGCGTGCAGCAGCTTAAATTCACGTGCTGCTTCAGCGACGAGCAATCCTACTTCCCAATGTCCAGTGTGAAATCCCAGCGCAATCGGCGTGCCGTCTTCGGCGCGCAATCCGCCATGCGTGCTGAGAATCAGAAATTCAGGATCGAGCAGCCGCGCAGCCTCCCAACCCATGCCGGCATTCTGGCTCAACCCAAACAGATTCCCCGAGGGCTGGCTCGTCAGCATCTCCGCCGACAGCGGCAACGCGCCCGCCGGCCCCGCCGCATGTGTCGTCACATCGCGACCCGCAGCAGCAGGCGACTCCAGCACCGACTCTAAAGAAATGGCGATAACTCGCTCCTCTCGAACTGGGGTCAGTATAGAAGCGCCGTTCAACCCACCCCTATTAGCCGGCAAACGCTCCTTTTGCCCGGCGCTCGCCGCCCATGCCATACTCCGTGTGTCCGCAAATTCCCTGCGAATCCATGCAGCCGCTCTATCGCAAAATCTCGCGCCGCCTGGTTCCCTTTCTGATCCTGCTCTACCTCGTCGCCTTTCTCGATCGCGTCAACATCAGCTTCGCCGCGCTCACCATGAATCGCGACCTCGGCATCGGCGAAAGTCTCTTCGGACTTGCCGCAGGCGTATTCTTCCTCGGCTACTTCTTCTTCGAAGTTCCCAGCAACTTGATGCTTCTGCGTACCGGCGCGCGCCGCTGGATCATGCTGCTGATGATCGTCTGGGGAATCGTCTCCGTCGCCACCGCCTTCGTTCCCGGCCCCACGCTCTATATCGTTTTGCGCTTCTTGCTCGGTTCGGCAGAAGCCGGCTTTTATCCCGGCGTCATCCTCTATCTCACTTTTTGGCTGCCGCCTTCGGTGCGCTCCAGCGTGATGGCCCTGTTCGTCACCGCGATCCCGCTCTCCAACATCGTCGGCGCGCCCATCTCCGCGCAGATTCTTCAACTCGATCACATCGCCGGTTTCAAAGGCTGGCAGTGGCTCTTCATCCTCGAGGGCTCGCCGGCCATTCTGCTCGGCCTCTGCGTTCTCTTCCTCTTGCCCGATCACCCGGATCACGTGGCATGGCTCACCGCTGAAGAAAAACAGACCCTCGCCCGCGACCTCAGCGCAACCGCGCCCGCACATCACGCGAAGGCTCACTCTCTCTTCGACGCATTCACCGCACAGCCCATCGTTTATGGCTGGAGTCTCGCTTACTTTTGCCTCATGCTTGGCCTCTACGGCCTCGGCTTCTGGATTCCCACCGTGCTGGCATCGCGCGGCATAGCGCTCACACACCTGGGATGGGCGGCGGCGCTGCCCTATTTCGCCGCCGTCGTTGGCATGATCTTGTGGAGCCGCAACTCCGATCGCCGCCGCGAGCGTCGCCTTCACCTGGCTGTCGCATACGTCCTTGGCGCAATCGGCTTCCTGCTCGCCGCTTTCGCGCCCAGCGCGCCCATCGCCATTCTTGGCTTTACGCTCGCGGCCATCGGCATTCTCTCCGCCATGCCCGTCTTCTGGAGCTCTTCGACGCTTGCCCTCACCGGGCCCATGGTCGCGGCGCACATCGCCGTCATCAATTCAATCGGCAATCTCGGAGGCTTTTTCGGTCCGCTGGTCATGGGCTGGCTTCGGCAGACCACCCACAACTACATTGCCGGCCTCTGGTCCATCTCCGCGGCCCTCGTCGTCGGCGCCTTTCTTGCTTTGCAGCTTGGCAAGCCAAACACAAGCGCCGCCTGACTACTTCGCCGTCCCCACCGCCACCAGCGAGTCCGCGCACCCGTAGTACAAGAACCACTGCTTGCGAAACCACACCAAGCCCTCGGCGAACGTTGTTCCCGCGGCGTACTGTCCCGTCTTCTCGTACGGCAGTTCCGGCTTCAAGACTGGTCCATCCCTCTGCGTCAAGAAATGCGCCGGATTCTTCGCATCGAACAAGGCCTCGCCCGCCGCATACGCATTCGGTCCAAGATGAGGATCGCCGCCGTTCGGCGCATTCTTGCCGTTGTAGATCACCACGATGCCCGCATCCATCAACACCGGCGGCGGACCAGTTTCAGGAAATGAACTATCGAAATGCCCCGCACGCGGCCGCAGCAGCTCCGCCGGTTCGCCGCGCTCATCCTGCACCGGCGTCCAATCGATCAGATCATCCGACGTCGCAAGATGAATCGCGCCCTCGCCCCAGTACATCCAGTACCGGCCATCGATCTTCGCCGCGATGAGCCGATCCTTTTCGATGTGCGTCACAATGCCCGCCGACTTATATTTCAACTGAGCATACTTGCCGCCTGCTGCCTTAAAAAACGCGGGCCCACGTTTGGCCCAATGCAGTAGATCCTTCGAAGTCGCAATCCCCACGGAGTAAGTATCGCGATTCCACTGCGTATAAGTCAGCACATACACGCCGTCTTCGCGCTCCACAATGCGCGGATCCTCAACGCCGCCCGGCCACTCGCGCGACTTCTGATCGTCTTCCGATGGGTAAAACACCGGCTCGCCCCTGCGCTTGAAGTGAATCCCATCCGAGCTCTCGGCCAGTCCCAGCCGCGATGTGTGCCCGCCGATCTCCATCGCGCCCGAATTGTCTTCGGCGCGATACAGCACGTACACCTTGCCCTTGCGCACAATCGCCGCAGGATTAAACGTGTGCAGCGCCTCCCACTGCACTGGCGCCTTCAGGATCGGATCGGAAAACGTCGACACCGGTATGGGCGCGATAACCGGATTCCCCTCCGACGGTCGCCCAAACGGTCCAATAATCCAGGACTGCGCATGCAGCACAGCCGCGCACAACCCCGCCGCGAAAATTCCGCTCAAGCGCCACTTCATTGTCTGCATCTCAACGGTCGCTCCGTAGTCGCATTCGATCGGCCCGCGACAATGACCTGGGAATAGCCTGCCCGCGACCGTCTTAGTCCGCTACGGTCACTCCGTAACTGTAGAAACTCAACGACGCATCGCCCTGCTCCAGCAGCCGCGTGCGCGCAAGCGATCCATATCTGTCCTCTAACTTCACCTTGCGCCGATGCTCCGCAATCGCGACGGCGCCTTCGGCAAGCAATCGCGCATCAGCTCTTCCCAACATCCCCAGCGTCGCCTCATACTCGTCCGCCGCGTCGTACGGC
>DATHNJ010000200.1:0-6359 GCA_035486155.1 Occallatibacter sp.
AGAAGAAGCCGCGCCGGTGCTGCGCAATCTCCCTCCGAACGACTTGCGCAAGATCGCGCAGGAAGTAGCCACCATGGCGACCGTGCCTATCGAGATCACGCTCCAGGTTCTCGAAGAGTACAACCACATGATGGGCGCCATTGAGTACGCCGCATCAGGCGGACAAGACCTGGCTGTTCGCATGCTCACGAAGGCTTTTGGAGAGAGCAATGCGCGAAGCATGGTTCAGCGGCTCACGACAGGCGAGGAAGACATGTCGTTCAAAGTCGACGCGTTGAAGAACACCGAGCCGCAGCAGTTGGCTCGATTCCTCTCCGGCGAACATGCGCAGACCAAGGCTTTGATCCTCGGCCATCTCGAACCCAAACAGGCGTCGGCATTGTTGATGAAGCTTGAGCCGGAAGTGCGCGTCGATTGCATTCGCCGCATGGCGACGATGGGTCAGTTCTCGCCGGAAGCAGCGGCGAAGGCTTCACGTGTACTGAACAAGCGTTTCGGGTCGGTCAACGAACAGGGCAAGCGCGGCGGCGATTCCGGCGTGAAGAATCTGGCCGACATGATGAATCGTCTCGACCCCGCAGCGGCGCGCGAGATTCTGCAGAATATCGAGACGGAAGATCCAAAACTGGCGATCAGCATTCGCGATTTGATGTTCACCTTCGAGAATTTCCTCGAGGTTCCCGAGCAGGATCTGCGCGAGATCGTGAACGTGGTCGACAAGAAGACCCTGACGGTCGCGCTGAAGGGCGCGAGCGAGGACCTGCGGACGCACATCTACCGCACGATGTCGTCGCGCGCCGTGGAAATGATGAAAGAAGATGGCGAGATGATGGGCCCGGTGCGCGGCAAGGACGTCAGCAAGGCGCAGGCAGAGATTGTCTCGATTGCACGCAAGCTGGAAGCCGAAGGAAAGATCGTTCTGAAGAGCGAAGGAGAAGACGAGTATGTCGTCTAGCGCAGAGTACGCCGCCGGGGCGCCGGTTCCGATTACGTCGCTGCAGTACCGCGATATCTCCTCGCGCAGGGGCAAGGCTCATCCCACTCAAGACGAAGCCGATCAGGAGCCTGTGGAGCAGCCGAACAAAAAGGAGAACGATCCGGGCGTCTCCGAAGCGCTGCTAATCGCCAGAATCGAGCGGGAAATCGCAGAGGCGGTCACCGCGGCGGAACAACGGCTGCGCCAGGAGTATGAACAGAAGCTGGCTGCGGCCCGCGCGCCCATCGCAGCTTTGATTGCGGGCTTTGAAGAGCAGCGCAGCGAATATTTCGCCAACGTAGAGGGCGAGATTGTTCAGCTTGCTCTTTCGATCGCGGCCAAGATTCTGCATCGCGAAGCGCAGGTCGATCCAATGCTACTTGCCGCGCTTGTGCGTCTGGCGGTGGAGGGAATGCGCGAAGGATCCAGCGTGACGATTCGCGTGGGTCGCGGCCGCGGCGAAAGCTGGAAGAAGTATTTCGCGGCGATCCCGAGCATGGCCCATGTGGAGATTGCAGAGGACGAGCAGCTCAGCGATCAGGATTGCGTGCTCGAAACAGAACTCGGGTCGGCGAACTTTGGACTTGATTCGCAACTAAAGGAAGTGGAGCAGGGATTTTTCGATCTGCTCGCATTGAGGCCTGCGAAATAAATGAGCCACGAGCTTCTGGCGCCCTACGCGCATCATGTTCGAGCTGGTTCTACGCTGCGCTGGAGCGGCCGCATCACGCAGGTCGTCGGCAACCTGATCGAATCCGACGGCCCGTTCTGCTCCGTTGGAGAGTCGTGCCAAATGGTCGGCCACGGCGGGCGCAGCTACTCGGGCGAGATCATCGGGTTCCGCGGATCGACAATGCTATCCATGGCGGCGGATCAGCCGCAGGGAATTCGTTTCGGCGACAAGCTGGTCACGTGGGGCGCACGCCCGTCGATTCGCGTTGGCCCAGGCATGATGGGCCGCGTGATCGATACATCGGGAAATCCTCTTGACGGCAAGGGCGAGTATCGCGCCGTGCATTCGATCAGTCTCGACGGCTCGGCTCCGTTGCCGCTGGATCGAGTGGCGATTCGCGAGCCGCTGAGCTGCGGCATTCGCGCGATTGATGGCTTTGTGACGTGCGGGCGCGGACAACGCGTGGGAATCTTCGGCGGTAGCGGCGTGGGCAAGAGCACGTTGATCGGCATGATGGCGCGCGGCACGGCGGCCGATATGACGGTGCTGGCGCTGGTGGGCGAGCGCGGACGCGAAGTCGGCGAGTTTCTGGAGACTATTGGCGAAGAAGGATTGCGGCGCGCGGTTGTTGTCGTGTCCACATCGGACCAATCGCCGCTGCTGCGCATTCGCGCGGCGCTGGCCGCGACCGCGGTCGCCGAGCACTTCGCCAGTCAGGGCAAGAACGTGCTGTTGGTTGTCGACTCGCTGACACGCTTCGCCATGGCGCAGCGCGAAATTGGATTGGCTGCCGGCGAACCGCCGACCGCGAAGGGCTATACGCCGTCGGTGCTGAATATGCTGGCCCGGCTAGTGGAGCGCGCGGGGAATTTCTCGCAAGGCAGCATCACGGCGTTCTACACGGTGTTGATGGAAGGCGACGATCAGCAGGATCCGGTTGTCGATACGGTGCGCTCGCTGCTCGATGGGCACGTGGTGCTCGATCGCAATCTCGCGTTCAAGAGCCACTATCCGCCGATCTCGGTGCTCGACAGCCTGAGCCGATTGATGTCGAGCGTGGTGCCGAAGGAACATCTGGCGAAGGCCAACGCGATGCGCATGATGATGGCTTCGTATGCGCGATCGGAGGACCTGATTCGCATCGGCGCATATCAGAAAGGCTCCGATCCAACGCTCGACAATGCGGTCGAGAATCTGCCGGCGATCAACGCATTCCTGCGGCAGAGGCCGGACGATCTGTGCACCTACGAAGATGCGGCGCAGCGCATGATCGCGCTGCCCGGATAATTCCCGCTTAGAGAGAGTATTGCTTGGCGTTTCGCTTCACGCTCGCGCAGGTGCTTCGCGTTCGAGAGAGCATCGAACGGCGCGAAGAGCTCGCGCTGCAGCGCGCCGAGCTCGAGGTGTCGCGCGCGCGACGCCGCATCGAAGAGCTGACGGACAATTTGGCGAGGGCTGTAAAGGCGCGCGACGAAGCGATTCTGCAGCCGATACAAGCGTTCGAGCTGCAGTGCATGAACGCAGAGATGAGCGCCATCGCCGCCGAGCGCGAGGCGGTCATCGCCACGTTGCAGAAGCTGATGCAGCAGCGCGACGCACAGCGCAAGGTCTACCAATCGGCGCACACCGGCCGCCAGATGCTTACCGACATGTCGACGCAGCAAAGAGCCGAGTACGACCAGGAACAAGCTCGCGCGCAGCAGAAACGGCTGGACGATGTTTTTGCTGCGCGCTTGAAGCGGGGCTAGGGACTGGCCGTCCAGCAATGGCTTCGCGTGGCGCGCTCGGGATAACAGTGATTGGTGCGAATAGTATTTTCCCAGGCCTCAACTTCGAGACCTGGGGGCCCAGATTCGTACAGATCTATGCACGAATCTGGCGCGAAACGCGGCGGCCTGCGCGGCTAGCGCCCGACGTAGCTTACATGCCAGATGGTGCGCGAGCCGTCGTCGCTCACGAACAGCGAACCGTCCGGCGCCTGGGCGATGCCTACGGGGCGGCCCCAGACCTGGCCGTCGGACGTGACAAAGCCGGTGAGGAAGTCTTCGTATTCGCCGGTGGCGTGGCCGTTGTGCATGGGCAGACGGATGCACTCATAGCCGGAGCGCTGCGCGCGGTTCCATGAGCCGTGTTCGCAGGCGAAGCCGTCGCCCTTGAACTCGGCGGGGAACTCGGAGCCGGTGTAGAACATCATCTCGAGCGATGCGAAGTGCGGGTTGAGCAGGATGTCCGGCGTAAGCACCTTGGACTGCAGCTCGGGATGCTTGCCGACGTGGCGCGGATCCTGCACGCCGCCCTTGGCGCCGCCCATGTAATACCAGGGCCAGCCGTAGAAGCCGCCTTCCTGCACGTGCGTCACGTAGTCGGGCACGAGGTTGTTGCCCAGGCCGTCGCGCTCGTTCGTCGAGCACCAGAGCTCGCCGGTGAGGGGATTGATGGCTTCGCCGACGCAGTTGCGAATGCCCCACGCGTAGACCTTGATGAACTTGCCCTCGGGTGTAAACTCCAGCACGTCGGCGCGATGAAATTCCTCCGGATGGGTGTCGGCGTCATCGACGTTGGAGTGCGATCCGACGGAGGCGAAGAGCTTGGTTCCGTCTTTCGAGAAGATGACGTCGCGCGTCCAGTGGCCTCCGCCGCGCAGGCGTCCGCCGCCGGGCAACTCGGCAATCTGTTCCGGCGCGGCGCTCGCTTTCAGGTCGCCGTTCTTATACGGAATGCGCACCACCGCGTCGGTGTCGCCGATGTAGATCCACTGGGGATTCGGGCCCGCGGGATAGAAGGCGATGCCGAAGGGCTGATGCAGGTTCTCAACGAAGACCGAGGTCTCTTTTGGCTTGCCGTCGGCGCCGACGCCGCGAAAGATTTTGATCTTGCCGCTGCTGCTCTCGGCCAGGAACAGGTCACCGTTGGGCGCGAAGCGCAGCAGGCGTGGATTGTCGAGGCCGGTGGTGTACATGTCGACCTTGAAGCCTTTGGGCGCGATGGGCCATGCATTTGCAGGGCGCGCAACAACGTTGGGTCCATTGTCAACCGACTGATCCGGCAAGGGTCCCGGCAGATCAGCGATAGTGACGTGCCGGCGCGTGCCGGGCGACTCATGCAGCGCGTCAGTGAATGCGGCCTGACCGGTGAGCACGGGATGATTCGGCGCGTCGGCGACGAGGGAGAGCGAAGGCAGTAGAAGAAACGCGGCGAGAGAAGCGTGAAACGTAGAAGACCTCATGAAACCTCGCAATGGATTGTGGTTCGGAAAAGCAACCGTAGACGTTCGGCGATACAACTCTACACGAGCAGGGGGCAAACGCTTGTAACCAAAAGACGCGATTGCGCGCGATTCGATGCGGATTTGCAGGGAAACTGCGCGTGGCCGCATTCGAGTTTGCGCAGGGTTGAAGCGATCCGGTCTGCGAAGGGCCCTGCTATTTTGATGCGCCACCCAGGGCTTCCGTTTGCGCGCTTGCATCGGCCGCGATGCCGCTGAGAACCGACGGCGTGAGAACCGCTGTGACCTCCACGCGGTCCCGTTTTTGCGCGATCTGCGCCGTCTTGAGGACTTCGCGCAGGCCGTTGTTGGCGGAGTTGTCGGCCAACGGCAGGGTGACGCGGCGCGTCATAGCCAGGATCAGGTTGAGCGAGGCGGCCTGGCTGGCGGCCTCGTTTTCATCGGTGGCGATCTCTTCGGCCCGCAGGCGCAGCGCGCCTGGCAGATGCAGAATCGGCGTGATGCTGGCGACGATAGTCGCGCCGTCTTCAAGAGGCAGGCCGAGACCGAAGATGTTCACCTGGCCGCTCTCAGAGAAAGGCAGCGCAATTTGTCCCACGCCCCAGGCGAACGACAGCAGCGGGACTTCGTGATAGTGATGCGCCAGCAGCGAGGAGCCTGCGAAGGGCAGCGCCGCGGTGCGATGCCGGTCAATGATGGCGTGAATCTTCTCCGGCTCGGGGAAGTTGCTCACCGCCAGCATGTCGTAGCCGATCTGCGCCACGCGCACGGTGCGGCCGTCGGAGGGAACGCTGTAGATGGTGTGGCCGGCGTAGATCTCGCGCGAAGCGGCGTGCGCGTCAAGCCAGCTGTTGAGCCGCGTGCCGGTGAGCTTGCCTACCAGCACCAGCGAGTAGGCGACCTGTCCGTTGGGGCCGTTGGGATTGGGCATGCGGTGCAGGCCGATGGCCACCTGATCGAGGTCGCGCTCCCAGTCGATGCCGGTGGCGTCGACGAACTGCTGATACTCGGGCGCGCGCGCCGGCGGCTTGAGCTGCTTGTGCAGGAAGGCGCGGAACGGCGTGAAGTTGACGTAGAGAATGCCGTCGGATTCGGGAAGGAGGCGTGCGGCTTCGGGCGGCGCCTTGGAGCGGAGAAATACGGCGACGGCAAGAAGAACCACGACTCCGGCGACGATCAGCAGCGTGCGGCGTGTGCGTCGATGCATAAGGGCGTGAGCGCCTGCCGGACTGCGGCTAGACGCTCGCTACTAGTCTATCGGATGGGTGGATTCGGCCGCCTTACTGGCCGGTGGCATGTTCGAGATCGGCATTCAAGTGGATGCTGCCACCAGTGACGCTGAGAGTCTTGGTCCAGTCGGTGAAGCCCTTCTTCTTGACAACGATCTGGTGACTGCCGGCCGCAAGCGAGACCGTCGACGGCGTGTTGCCTACGAATCCGCCATCGACTTCAATGTCTGCTCCTGGCGGGGTCGAGTCAATGCT
>DATHNJ010000201.1:0-6214 GCA_035486155.1 Occallatibacter sp.
CAAGGATCTCGACCTGCACATTCACGTGCCGGCCGGCGCGATCCCGAAAGATGGTCCTTCGGCCGGCGTGACCATGGCGACGGTTCTTGCCTCCATCCTGACGGACACGCCCGTTCGTCCGCTGACGGCGATGACTGGAGAGATCACGCTGAGCGGCAATGTGCTGCCGGTCGGCGGCATCAAGGAAAAATTCCTTGCCGCCCGTCGCGCAGGCGTACAAACCGTTATCCTCCCAGCGGAGAATCGCCAGAACGTCGAAGAGGACCTGACGCCGGAGATGACGGAAGGCGTAGACATACACTTCGCCAGCCACATCGAAGACGTGCTCGCGGTGGCTCTGCCGATGTTGAAGGTAGGTCCGCAGCCGATTGCGGTAGCCGAATCTGGCGCCAGCATCGCGGCTGCCTAAGAGCCTCGCAACAAATGAAGAAAGGTCGGCATATCCGCCGGCCTTTTTCTTTTGCGCCCTTAAATCCGCGCCAGCGCTTCGGCCGTGCGCAGCTTCCGTTCCAGATGCCGCTCCAGCGACTGTAGTGTGAACCGCCGCAGATCCTGCCCGCGCCGCCGATTCCATGGCTCTCCCGCAAACGTGCTCACCGGCGAGCGCAACATCCGCATGGCAAGTTGCCATGAATCGCCACTTAGCCCATAGGCATTGCCGTTGGTGTGCACCTGGCAAAACAGCCCATCCGTGTAACTGTTGAACGAAACCTCGTCGGCGCTCAAAGCCTCGCCGCAGGTCGTGCAATGCGCGATGTCGGGCAGCAGGCCCATCAGCCGCGTCATCCAAAGCTGAAAATACGTGAGCGGCATCCACGGCTGCTCGACTGTCGTCTGCTCAAGCACGGAAACGACAAGCCGGAAGATGGTCTCCTGCGGATCATGCTCGGGAAGCGCTTGGTCGAGAAGCTCAGCGAAAAAGCTCAACACCGTAAGCCGCACCGCATCGACAGGCGCCGAAAGCGGCGACCGAACGATCTCAAGCTGGTCGAGCCGAACGAGCTCCTGCTTTGGCCGTTGCACAAACCAGGCGCGCGCCACGGTCATCGGCTCCAGGGCGCCGCCAAAGCGCTTGCGGCTCTTCAGAGCTGCTTTTGCGATGCCCTTGATCCGGCCATGCTCGCGCGAGAAGAGGCTCACGATCAGATCGGACTCGTGAACCGGCCAGGTGCGCAGAACTACAGCCTCTGAGGTAAGCACAGCCATCGAATTCCATCATTGCACCACTGCGTAGGGGCAGCCTTTGGAGGCTCTTGCTTTATGTAGGACGAAACCTTGGTCGAAGGGTTCGATAACCATCTGCGAATCAGTCACTCCAAATGGGAATTCAGCGAATCAAAACGCGCTCGCCGAAATAGCCAGCGAAGGACAACTGCATCCCTGTAGATCGTATCGAAGCAGCCAGAACGTGAATTCCCAGAGGAGTTTATTTATATGGCTCACGCCATTGACGAAAGAACTCAGAATCAGCAGAGCAAAGCTCAAGCGGAACATGCGCAGACGCCGGTTCCTACTCCACCCCAAGGACGGCATTCCAACGGGAACCACGAAAAGTTGGGCAGCAAGGTGACCACCAAGGAACCTCAGCAGGATCACAACAAAGGGAATGTCTCTGACCAAAAGGGGCAGGCTCATTCGTACGCCAAGACCGGCCAGCAATCTCCACCGGGTAATAGTTGACAGCCAGTCGTCGGATCTTCGGCGCGCGAGACAGAGAGTTTTCCGCGCCATGCAGCCAAAAATACAAAAGCGCGCACCGGAGGGTGCGCGCTTTTCATTGGACTTGGTATGACCTAACGGCCGAAGTGCTCCGCGTTCTTCTGCGTGAAATGCGACCACTTTTCGGGCAGGTCGTCCTGCGCAAAGATCGCCGAAACGGGGCAGGCCGGAACGCAGGCGCCGCAGTCAATGCACTCGACCGGATCGATGAAAAGCTGCTCGGACGCTGCGAAATCGCCTTCGTCTTTCTTGGGGTGGATGCAATCGACGGGACAAGCGTCCACGCAGGCGGTGTCCTTGGTGCCGATACAGGGTTCTGCGATCACATAAGCCATCGTGAAATTTCTCCGGAAGTTTTCTTCTCGACGCTGATAGTAGCACAGGACCCCGAACGTCCGAGGCGATGACAAGCCACTGCGTTTTGCTATGCGGTAACAAAATGGGAATACGGTTAAGGAACCTCGGCTCGCGCCCGATCGCCGCTCGGCTGGCCTTTGCGCTGCCTTGCTCTCTATTGGCTCAGCTCTTGCTGCCCGCGCGCGCTGCCCGTTCCGCGGCAAACTCCGCGGCAGAGGGAATCGGCGCCAGGTTCCTGCCCGCGAACATGTCATCGAACAACGCGACCAGCTCACCCTGAATACGCCCGTTCGAGGCCAGAATCTCCTGGCTGTCGATGGCGTAGTGATGGCCGGAAAAGTCCGTCACCTGCCCGCCCGCTTCCTCCACCAGAAGAATGCCCGCAGCCGTATCCCAGGGGTTGAGGTTGAACTCCCAGAATGCCTCCATACGTCCCGCCGCCACATACGCCAGATCGAGCGCCGCCGATCCGGCCCTTCGCACTCCATGCGAACGCAGCGTGAACTCCTGGTAGAAGTGGATATTCGGGCTCGCGTGCCGTTTGCGGCTCGGGAAGCCGGTAGCCAGCAGGGACTCGGCCAGCGTGGTGATAGCGGAGACGCGCATAGGCTTGCCGTTCAGCGTCGCGCCGAGGCCCTTTTCCGCGCAAAAAAGCTCGTCGCGCAGCGGGTCGTAGATGACTCCAGCGACCAGCGTTCCGTCTTCTTCCGGCTTCAGGCCTGCGGGCCGATGTTCCAGCCCCATCGACACGCAAAACTGCGGAAATCCATGGGCGAAGTTGGTAGTTCCGTCGAGCGGATCGACATACCAGCGATATTCGCTGTCCATTCCATGACGTGTGCCTTCTTCGCCGTACACGCCGTGATCGGGGAACGTCTCGCCGAGCCGTGTGCGGATCAGCTCTTCCGCGGTGCGATCAGCGACGGTCACCACATCGACGTCGCCCTTGTACTCGGTCTCTACTCCCTGCGCAAAAAACTCACGCAACCGTGCGCCCGCCTCGCGAGCGATTTCCGATGCTTTTGGAACCCAGGTCAACGATCGGGAGACAGTCTGATTCACGAAGCCGCCCCATTCGATGTTGTCGCGCGTGGACCGCGGCGTCTGCCTACCTCGGTGATGGTCTGGATCTGATGCTTGTAGATAAAAAGATTCGGTTTGCCTTCACGCGTAAGCCGCAGCATGCCGTCGTCGAAGTACTCGATCCAGCCGCGCACCGTCTCGCCGTCCCACAACTTTACGGAGACCTGCACCTGGCGATCGCTCAACGAGCGCAGGTACAAAGCTTCCTGTCCGGTCTCGCCGGGCGGAGGAGTCTTAGAGCGACGGTGCGCCGACAAAGGAGGATTCATGATGCCATTTTAGATGCAAACGCGGCGAAGGCAGGTTCGCAATTCCCGTGAATCCCCCCAATTGAGGCGGTCGTTCCCCAACTTGCTTCTGGACTTCCCTTGACTCAAAGACTGGCTGTGCATACATTGATCGCACAAGATTGGTCCATCGGATTGACTAAATCCGATCGCCAGAGCGGATTCATCCCGCCTGACTATTCTCCTGATTCATTGTTCCTGATATTCGTCGCTCAGTGTGGGCCCTACCCATCTCTTCGGATAGGAGAATCCATGAATCTCTTGCGTCTCATCCTCGCCTCCTTCGGAGGCTTTGCGGCGTACTTTGTCCTCGGTGGCTTGATCTTCAGCCTGCTTCCCTCGCTGAAAAGCGAATTCCTCAAATATCCAAACATCTATCGGGACCAGCAGGGGCAGATGAGCCATATGCCCTTAGGAATGGCTGCGATGTTTTTGTCGATGCTGGTGCTGGCCGTGCTTTACGCGCAGATGTACCAGGGCGGGGCAAGCCTCGGATCAGGCCTCATGGAAGGCGCACGCTTCGGCGCTCTGATCGGTTTGTTTGCGATCGGGTCCTTCGTCCTGCATAACTACGTCAACCTGCAGATCGGGCTCGCGCTGACGGTCCAATCCGCTGTTGCGTATTTTGTGGAGTGGACCGTCGCCGGGATTGCCATCGGACTCATCTACCGGCCGACGCTTGCCCATTGAGTAGAGCCGGTCAGCGCAGATCGCCGGGCAAAATCCTGAATGCAGGGCCTATGTCGATAAGACCTGGGACCGTCAGTTGCGCTTGGCCGGCGCGTCGCCATAGTAACCGGTTCGGTAGCGGACGTTGAAAGCATCCTTCGTGGCGCGCGGAATCGTCACGTTCAGCCGATGAAAGTTTCGGCCCGGCTCCTGGTTGTGCGGATAGTAGCCGATCAGGTACTGAGTCCGCAGGTCGTCGCTGACCTTTTTGAAGGCCTCATCCAGACCGCCTGCGTCTACATAAAAGCTCTTGCCGCCTGTCTGCTCCGCCAGCGTGACCAGCGCATGCTCGCCGCCCAGATCGCGCCCGGCGCTGGCCTCGATTGGCACGTCGATAATGCTGTAAATCATGGCCTCGTTGCGCAAGGCCTGTTCCAGCGCCTGCTCGTAGCTGGCGTTGCTGGCGGTGTCGTCTCCATCGGAGACCAGCACCAGGACCTTGCGGCCATCTTTTTTGCCCAGCCCCTGAGCGCCCAGATAAATCGCGTCGTAGAGCGCGGTGCCGCCTTCGCCGCGCATCCGGTCGAGCCCGCTATCGATTTGGCCGACCTTGTTGGTGAAAGTCGTCAGTTGCGTGACAAAAGTAGAGAACTCGAGAACGCTCATCTGATCCTGCGCGCGCATCAGCGCATGCACAAAACCCTTCGCTGCCTTCTGTTCGATCGCGCGGTCTTTGTAGGTGCTGGCGCTGGTGTCGATGGCGAGCGTGAGGTTCAGCGGCAGCTCCGACTGCCTCTCGAACAGGGAAATATTCTGCGGCCGATTGTCTTCGGCGATTGAAAAGTCATCGCGCGTCAGCCCGCCAACGATGGCCCCATTCGCATCCGTGACGTTGACGAAGATGTTGACCAGCTTGACGTCAACCTTCAGCGTCATGCCGCCGTCGTCCTGGCCCAGCGCAAGGGCTGCGCCGCAAAAGAAAGAGGACATGCCCATGCCCACGGCGAGGAGCTTACGAAACATTGCCCGACTCCACGCCAATTCCTGCAGGAAACGGCTCCCCGTCCGTCCACACAGCGCCGTCGGCAAATGTTTCTTTCTTCCAGATCGGCACAGTCTTCTTGAGCGTGTCGATCAGCCAGCGGCAGGCGTCGAAGGCCTGCGCCCGATGCGCCGAAGCCACCACGATCAGCACGCTCGTTTCGCCGATCCCGAGCCGTCCCAACCGATGCACGATCGTCACCTGGCGCACGCCGAAATCGGTCAGCGCCCGCTCGGCGATTTCGCGTAGCTGGCGCTGCGCCATCTCTTCGTATGCCTCGTAATCCAGGTGCAGGGTCCGCCGCCCGCGCGAATGGTTGCGCACGATGCCGTCAAAGACGACGACCGCGCCGTCTTCGCCACGCTTGGCGGCCTCTGCAAGCTGCGCCGTATTGATTCGATCGCGCGTCAGCTCGGTCCGGATCGCCTCGGTTCGTATTGCTGGGTCAGACGCGCCGGAGAGATCCGCCTGCTGCGCGGCGCTGCCGCCCGAGACCGGCGGTAGCAATCCAATCTCGTCGCCCTGGCGCAACACTTGCTCGGCGGTGGCATACTCCGCGTTTACGCTCACGGCGATGCCGCGCAACGGCGCCGCTGGATGCGCGCGGCTGACCTCAGCCAGCAGGTTGGCGACGGTAGAGCCTTCGCGCAAAGCGATCTCCGACGCTTCGGCGCCAAGAGAGTCTTTTAGCATGCCAAACGCAAACACTCGCACCTGGATCATTAAAGAAAGCATATCGCCATTGCATTAGACGTGTTGGGAAGCAAACTGCATTATCAGGTCCTTAGGAGCGGTCGGGATCGATTGGGGATCGGCCGTGGATGCGCCCCGAAGATCGCCAATTTAGGGTGGATCGGCTGGTAAGATGAGGTCTAGTCCGCAAAGAGAGCCTCTCCGTGCCGCCGAGTTCTGTTGCATCTTCTTCCAAGCCGTCCGCTCCCAATCCGTCTGGCCTCACGTTTCAGGAGCTGCTGTTCAACCTGCAGAGCTTCTGGGCGGCGCGCGGCTGCGTGCTGCAGCAGCCTTATGACGTCGAAGTCGGCGCAGGCACCATGGC
>DATHNJ010000202.1:0-2098 GCA_035486155.1 Occallatibacter sp.
GAAAGCCAGCGCCTCTATGAGGATCGGGGCGAACCGGCGCAGGGTCAGGTAGCGGTCGGCCGCACGCACCAGGGGATCTGTTTCGGCAAGATCGGCAACAGCCTCGATCTCGCTGTGTGCCTTGAGCAGTTTTGGCCCTCCGACGGCCTCGTCGACGACAGCGAAGCCGCCGCGTTCACTCTCCTGTGCAACGCCAAGCGCTGCGATAGTGGCCCCAAACAGCCGCATCAGGCGGCCGACGTCCTTCGTGCTGGCGACGCAGTGCTTTTCCTGGGTGTTCTTCGCGCGCGCAAACATTCTGCCAATCAGCTTGTCTGCCATGTCGAGCATGGCATCGGTGAGACGCGGTTCGAGATCGAGCAGTAGAGCGACCTCGATCGCCCGTCTTCGGTGCACGGCAAGGCGTTCAAGCTGGCGCGCGTCGGAAATGTCTGCCTCGCGAACGAGCTGCCTAAAGCGGTCTTCATGAATCTGTGCTGCCGCTTCCGGGACAAGTCCGATGTCGCGCACAGCCCGAAGCCTGTCGACCAGCTCTTCAATGTGGTCCGCCTTTGGCGATATCGGAAAGTTCTTCAGCCAGCCAAACTGCGAGAGGCCGGTCGACATATCGACCGTGAGCAGTTTGTCGATCTTCGTCATTTGCTCAGGAGGTACGCCGGCGAGGAGGGCGTCCGTGGCGCGCTTGCGGGCACGCGCGCGTCCCGCAATGGCCGCGCGCTCGATCACCGCTGGCGCCGGCAGAATGATCTTGTTTGCGCGGAGATCAGCGATGATGCCGGCAACGATCGGTTGCCCGCGGTCAGTGCTCCAGGCGCATTGTGCAGCCGCCTCGATCATGGACGGAAGGTCCGCCGAAACCGCCGGACGCATTCCAATGGTATCGGCCAAGAAGCGCGCGTGATCGGTCATCGTCTGCGGACGACGCGCGTACTCGGTGAATGCCGCTACCGGAAGTTCGAGATGGGCCGCCAGCCAGGCGACCAGGGCGTCGACGGGTTCGTCCATATTCGGGAACGCACGCCCAGGATGACGTAGCAACGCAAGCTGGACGGCAAAGCCGAGGCGGTTGGCGGCCCCGCGGCAATGGCCGAGAAGATCCTGGTCCAATCGGGTGAAGGTGTAATGGCGCGCCAGGCTGTCCGCATCGCCGGGCACGCCGAGCAGGAGCCGACGTTCCTCGTCTGTCAGCAACTGTCGGTGCTCCAAGGCGGCTCTCCTACGTCTCACAACCCTGGAGTCGATAAAGATCGCAGCCACCATCCAAATGGTAAACCCGGGATTGTCGCCGACAGCTGCCGCCCGGCGACTCCACCTGCGCGATCCACCGTCCATCGAAAGATCAGTCGGGCAGCGGTAGAAGAGGCACTCGGGCCTTACTACCCTCGTTCATGAAAAGTTCTGTGTTAGCGTTGTTTAGCTAACAGCTGACGCTATGGGCTCAGGTACGCCGGGGCGGCGACTAGGACGCGACCGAAAGGGTTCTGTCGCAAATCTTCGACTGACATAGCCGCGGTGTATGATCGGCGACAACGGGTACGGTAGGGCGGCGGGTGATGATTGAGTTCAAGGGTAGCCATTTCGAGCGGGACGTGATCCTGTGGGGCCGTCCGCTGGTACGTGGCCTATCCGATCAGCTACCGGCAGCTCGAGGAAATGATGAATGAGCGCGGCGTGGAGGTTGACCATTCCACGCTCAATCGCTGGGTGCTCAAATACGTTCCGGTGCTGGAGACGCAATTCTGCGCGCGCAAGCGTTCGGTCGGATCCAGTTGGCGATTGGACGAGACCTATGGGAAGGTCAAGGGCGTCTGGAAGTACCTGTACAGGGCGGTCGACAAGGCTGGCGCCACAGTGGACTTCCTACTGACCGCCAGACGGGATTGCAAAGCCGCGCTTCGTTCTCTGCGCAAGGCGATAAGATGTAACGGTACACCGGAAAAGATCACGATCGACAAGAGCGGTGCCAATACAGCGGCAATCGAAAGCTACAATACTGACCACAAGGCCGGCATTGAAATGCGCCAGATCAAATACCTCAACAACATCGTTGAGCAGGATCACCGAGCCATCAAGCGACAGATACGACCGATGCTCGGGT
>DATHNJ010000203.1:0-10547 GCA_035486155.1 Occallatibacter sp.
CTTGTCTCGACGCTCGAGCCTGTCACGGGGTCGGGCAATGTGCGCGCCTCGGTGACGTTGGACTACGATCAGGCGGCGACCGACGAGACGGCCGAGACCTACGACCCCAACCTGACGGCGACCTTGTCGATGCAGCGCACAGAAGAAACCAGCGGCGGCCAAGCGCAGTCGGCAGGCGTGCCGGGGACCGCTTCGAATGCGCCGAATTCGCAGGCCTTGCCCGTATATCCAAAGTTGACCACGCCGCCCGAGTCCTCGAAGTCGGAGTCCGGAACCTACGGGGTCTCCAAATCGACCCGCCATATCGTTCAGACTCCGGGGCGCATCCGCCGCCTGACCGCCGCGATCGTGGTGAACGATCGGTTGTTGCGGCCGGCCTCGATCGGATTGGCCGCGCAGTGGCAGCCATGGGCGCCGGACGCGTTGCGCAACCTGACGATGATCGCCCAGGCTTCCGTCGGTTATGACGCCGCGCGAGGCGATGTCGTAACCGTGCAGGACATTGCGTTTGAGGACAACCGGACGCAGACGCCGCCTTCGCGCGCCGACAAATTGAGGACTGAGCTGGAACGTTCGCCGGTTCTAGTGAAGTACGCCGCGCTTTTGATCGGTCTGCTGATCGTGGCGGCGCTGGGGGTGCGGCCGGCGTTGCAACGGTCCGTGTACGCGCGCAAAGAGTTGACCAAAACGGCGGCGCAAAAACGGGCTGCGGGCGAGATGCCTGCCGAAGGCGCGAAGCCGCCGGCGCTGACGCCGACCGAGCCGCCGCCACTGGATCCGGAACGGATCCGAGCCCAGGAGATCTTCGATCAGGTCACCGATCATCTGAAACGGGAGCCGACGCAGAGTTCGCGCCTGTTGCAGAGCTGGATTCATTCAGACTCCTAGGGTCAGCGAGGATCAGCGCGTCGCTGGAGGAAGGGGAATCGGAAGCTTTATGGCGGAACAGGACAGCGCAGCAGGGGAGCGCAAGAGACGGTTATCAGCCTCGGTCAGCGGGATACGGAAGGCTGCGATCCTTCTTGTAGCGGTTGGCGAGGAGCTGGCCAGCGAGATCCTGCGCTCCTTGCCTGAAGCCGACGTGCAGAGGCTGACCGAGGAGCTGGCGGACCTGCGCGGGATTACGCCCGAGCTCTCCAGCGAAGTGATGGAGGAGTTCTGGGAGCTTCTCGAGACGCAGAACTTCATGGTGCATGGCGGATTGGACTACGCCAGTCGCCTGCTGGTGGAGACCTTCGGCCAGGAGCGCGCCGACGACCTGCTGGCGCTGGTGCGACGCTCGCAGGAGGCGTCTCACGGCAATCTGGCCCAGTTGCAACGCACCGATCCGCAACAGCTCGGCAAACTGCTCGACTCCGAACATCCGCAGACGATCGCATTGGTGCTGGCCCATCTTGACCCCAAGCGCGCCTCGATGGTGCTCGACAACCTGAGCGAGGACCACAAGGTCGTCTCTGTCCAGCGGCTGGCGGAGATGCGGCAATTTTCGCCGGAGATGGCCCAGAAGGTGGCGCAGATTCTCCACCGGCGGCTGGAGAGTATGGGCGACACGGCGCGCAAGAGCTACTCCGGATTCAAAGCGGTCGCCGATCTGCTCAACCGGCTGAACGCCGAGGAGGCAAAACAAATCTTAGAGACGATCGAAGAGAACCAGCCCGAGCTGGCGTTGAGCATCCGCAATTTGATGTTTACTTTCGACGATCTGGTCACGGTGCCGCCGGCGACGATTCGCGAGATTGTGTCGGGCGTCGATAAGCGGCAACTGGCGATGGCGCTCCGCGGCGCCAACGAGGAGCTGCGCGCGCAGGTCTTCAAGGCGATGAGCTCCAGAGCCGTCGAGATGTTGAAAGAAGATATGGAGGTGCTGGGCCCGGTTCGCTCGCGTGAGGTAGCGCAGGCTCAACAGGAGATTCTCAATCTGGCGCGGCGGCTGGAAGCGGAGGGTAAGGTGGTGCTCAAATTGGAAACGGGCGAGGAGATGCTGGCGTGAGTCTGCCCATCGCGAATCGCCCAAATGACCTCATGGCGCCCGTGGAGAGCGGCGTGCGCGATCGACTCGGAGTCGCTGTCCAGGCCTACGAGTACCCGGCCGCCGCAATCGATACTCCTGCATCGTGGTGGCGCCCCACGGAAATTCCTCAGGAGGCTGCCGACGGCAGGACGTCGCCTTCCGCCGTTCTAGAGGAAACAGAAGAAGAGGATCAACTGAAAGCATCGGACTCCGAACCAACCCACACCGAGCTCGATCTGCGTTTCGAGGCTGGCCGACAGGCTGGATTCGAACAGGGGCGGCTGGCGGAGCGCCAGGCGGCGCAGACGACCGAGTCTACGCGAACCCATGCGCGGATCAGCGAGCAATTGCGTTCTCTGGTTATGAAGTTCGATCAGGAGACGAGTCGCTATTTGCGGGACGTGGAGCAGGAGGTCGTCGCACTAGCTCTCGCGGTCGCTGGAAGGGTGCTTCGGCGCGAGGCTCAGGTGGACCCGTTGCTTCTCACTGGCGCCGTTCGCGTGGCCCTGGGCCAACTGGCCCGAACGACGAAGGCGCAGCTGAAGGTACCCGCGTCCGATGTCTCCCTCTGGGCGGAGGCGATCGCCCATATCCCCAATCTGGCGGTCCGGCCTGCCGTGGTCGCCGATGAGGGAATCAGCGCTGGGGATTGTCTGCTGGAAACGGAGCTGGGCTTTGCAGACCTTGCGATCCAAGCGCAACTGGCGGAGATCGAACGAAGCTTATTCGATGCCGCCGGCCAAACAGCATCCGCTGTGCTGGCATCGAAGAGCGCAACGCCCGCCGATGGCGCCAAGGCGGCCTTGTGACGGGACATTTGACCCAATACGCCGAGCGATTGCCCCAGGTGCAATCGTGGCGTTGGCGCGGCCACGTCGTCGAAGCGGTCGGACAAACGATCGAATCGGCCGGTCCGATGGCGGCGGTCGGAGAGTGTTGCGAGATTCGCGACCGCTTTGGCCGCATCCACGCCGCCGAGGTGATCGGCTTTCGCGGTTCGAATGTGCTGTCGATGCCGGTTGAGAGCACCGACGGCATCCGCTATGGCGACGAGGTGGCGGCGCTCGGATGCTACCCACAAATCGTCGCCGGACCTGCGCTGATGAGCCACGTGTTGAACGCGACCGGACAACTGCTGGACGGCCGGCGGCTGCCGCACGTTCTGCGCGCGGCGCCGTTGACCGGCGCGGCGCGGGCGCCGCTCGATCGCATGCCCATCCGTATGCCGCTCGGCGTCGGAGTCCGGGTGATCGATGGCCTGTTGACGGTCGGCAAGGGGCAGCGCGTGGGCGTCTTTGGCGGATCGGGCGTGGGCAAGAGCACGCTGATCGGCATGATGACGCGTAATACGGCGGCGGATGTGATTGTTGTAGGCCTGGTCGGAGAGCGCGGCCGCGAGGTGGGCGAGTTCCTGGAAGGCGCGCTGGGACCATCGGGTCGGGCGCGATCGGTAGTCGTCGTTTCAACCTCCGATCAGTCGCCGATCCTGCGCATGCGCGCGGCTCTGGCCGCGACAACCATCGCCGAATCCTTCGCCGCGCAAGGCGCCAGCGTGCTTCTGGTCCTTGATTCGCTGACGCGTTTCGCGATGGCGGCTCGCGAGGTAGGCCTGGCGGCGGGCGAGCCGCCGACCGCCAAGGGCTATACGCCGTCCGTCTTTGCGCATCTGGCCAAACTCGTGGAGAGAGCAGGAAACTTTCGCGTCGGTTCGATCACCGCGTTCTATACCGTGCTGATGGAGGGCGACGACCAGCAGGATCCACTGGTCGACGCCGTCCGCTCGCTGTTGGATGGCCATGTGGTGCTTTCACGCTCGCTGGCCGCCGAGGGCTGGTATCCGCCGGTGGACGTCCTCGATTCGATCAGCCGATTGATGCCGGCAGTGACCGACGCGGCGCACCGGGGCAACGCTGCTCTGCTGCGGCGTTTGCTCTCGGTTTACGCGCATTCGGCCGATCTGGTGCGTATCGGCGCCTATAAGCCCGGCGCCGATCCTGAGCTCGATCGCGCCTTGCGCGCGCGCGCTGCGATGCGCGGCTACATGACGCAGAGCGCCGAGGAGCGCGCCATGCTGGAAGAGAACGTGCATCGGCTTGCGGTTCTGGCGGAGGAGATCTGATCGTATGCCTGTCTCTCCGGGATTGAAGCGTTTATTGCGCATTCGCGAACTGGAAGAGGAGTTGAGCCAGTCGGCTTTGGAGACTGCGGTGTCAGAGCGGGAACACTTCCGGCGAACCCTTGGCCTGGCCATCGATCGCAAGCGCGACGGCCGGAGTCTTTGGAGTCAGAGCGTGGGCGCGGGCGAACTTGAGAATCGCCAAGTGGGACTGGAAGAGATGGGACTCGCGGGGCGAGCGGCTGCATTTGCCTCTATGCAGCTGGCGGAGGCCGAGAGACAGTTGAGCGAGCGCCGCGAAAGCTATCTGGCGACGCGTACGCGCCGTCGTCAGGCCCAGGCTTTGATCGAAGAGAATGAGAGCCAAGACGCGCGAACGGCGCTTCGACGCGATCAACAGGAGTTGGACGAGTGGTTTCGTTCCGGCGCCCACAGCGCCGCTGATCGCCAAGAAGAGTAAGGCCGAGTGCGCGCGCAGCCGGTGAGCATTCCTATCCATCGTGCAGCGCAGAGACGACGCGTTCTTCAGCTCGCGTTGCTGATTTACGCGCGGCGAAGTTGAGAAGGTTTCTGACAATTCTCTAACCCTTGCTCAGACCGTTTGGCAAAGCGACTGCAATCACCATGCGCATGAAGAGCGCAGTTGGTCCAGAGCTGCTGGTCAGTTCACCTCCGCAAAGCGCCGGTCTGAGTCGAAACTGGATGGCGACGCAAAAGATGGGCGCGCCTCCACTGTCTCCGACAGGCTCGAACGCGGGCGCGGCGCCAGCCGTTACCAGCTTCCGGTCGTTCTTCAATCTGCCCGGTTCCTTTTCAGCGCGGTTGGATGGCGGCGAGGCCACATCGGAGGCGCTCGATTCTGGGCTTGAGCCATCGTTGACCGCTCCGGCTCATTCTGCGGACTCAAATGAGTCATCGACGACGCGCAAGCACCCTGGCCGCAACGAAGAGACCGACAGCTCCGAGCAGTCGGCTGCGCCTCTCAGCGTATCCGCCGCGATGCAAGCCCAAGCCGCAGCAGCCAGCGGAGGCGAAGCGCCCGTTGTTCTCTTCCTGCCGAATTCACCCGCACAAGGAGTTCAACTCGCACATCAGGCGCGTCTGGAAGCAACGTCTGCCATACCGCATGCGGACCTTCATTCTTCCATGGGTGAGATGAGTTCAGCCGCCGCGCCGGTCGCGCAAACCTTGCCGACCATACCGAGTTCTTCGCAAAAGGGGCAATCGGTGAAACTCGCCTCTGAAGCGCCGATGCACGCGACTGTTAGCGTCTCGGCGACCGTGTCGCCTGCAGCGCCGAGTCCTTCGGGAACAACCTACGACGCGCGCTCTCTGGACTCCACGCATCATCCAAGCGTCGGCGGATCGAAATCGCATTTGCAGGAAGACGCCCAAGAAGACACTCCCTTCGATAGCGTCAGCGCGACTCTTGATTCGGCGACAAGGAACGTCCAATCCGCATCGACATCCCAAGAGACGCCGTTCCAGACCGCTGCCGTTGTTCCTTCCATCCACGCGGGCGTTGAATTACAGCTTGAGCAATCTGTCTCGAGGGCGCAACCTGCGCCGCTGGCCAACCAGACTCAAGCGATTCAACGAGGACCTTCAAAAGTTTCGCGCCAGAACGAGTCTGAGCCCGCTCAACCACAGACCGCAGTTGCCGCTCCAACGACTGAGAAACATGCAGATTTTGCTTCGATGGCTCGTGACAGCCTGAACCGGCCCGTGACCGCGTCTGGTCCAACCGGCGCCGATCATTTAACCAAAGAGATGAGCGCTCCCACTCTAGCCAATCCAAGTCTCGGCGCCAACGCTCCGGAAGGAGCGACCACCTTGGCGAGGACTTCGATGAGTAAGGCGGGCTCCGAAGAACCGCTCGCGATTCTCGACAACAACGCTCAGCCGCCCGCCGCGGCATGGACGCACGCCGGGACAAACAAAGTGGAGGCCGGTTTTCAGGATCCATCGCTGGGCTGGGTGGGCGTGCGCGCCACAATGGATTCAAGCGGTCTCCACGCCGCGGTCTTGCCGAGTTCGCCGGGCGCCAGTCGCATGCTAAGCGGTTCAATGGCCGATCTGGGCGCGTATCTCACCGAACAGCGTCACTCCGTGCAGTCGTTGACGATGGCGCCGCCGACAGGCGCAGGGAATGCCGGAAGCTCCTATGACGGAGCTGCATTGACGCAGGACAATGCGCAGCAGCGTGGCTACGGTCAGCAAAGCGGAACAAACTCAGAGACGGCGCCTGAAACGCGGATGCATCGCGAGTCGATGAGCTCTGTATCTGGGGAGACGATTGATTCGGTCGCCTCATCGTCTATCTACTTCGCGCCCGGAGGCGCGCTGATCTCGGTTTTTGCGTGAGGGTGGAGCGGAGCCCAGAAGGCTACGCAAACTGAAATGCCGCAAAGGCGTGCATGCGAGGGACGAAAGAATGACCTCTACATCAGGAATCTGGAGTCAGCCGACGGCGCAAAACATCTCGCCGACATTGACCCCCATGGACAGCTCGAGCGACGGAAGCAGCAGTTCCGACTCGGCCACGATATCAGCCAATGATTTTCTTACCTTGCTCGTAACCGAGATGCAGAACCAGGATCCAACGCAAGCCACCGATCCGAACGAGTACATCAATCAGTTGGTCAATGTGAACAGCCTGGAACAATTGATCAACATTAATCAGACATTGTCTACGGCGTTTGAATCCACGACCGGCGCGACCGGGACGGATCCAGGAGGCGCTGCGACAGGGGCCGCGCGGACAGGCGGCGCAGTCCAGCAGGCGCTTGCAGCGATCGGGGGCAGTCCGGCTGCGAGCATGAGTCCGTCGCTCATTGCGCCGGCGCCAGCCGCCACGGCACAGCCGGCGGCTACGCATCTTGCCCCCGGCAATCTGGGCATTCCGAATACGAATCCAGCGGCGCAGCGCGTTGCTCAATCGTTGAGCGGCCACTGAGCATCAGACGAAAGCATTTTGCAATTGACATGCGCGCGCGGGTCGGAGTTTCACGCCGGCGGCCGCCAACGATAAAGGAGGCGAATCTTCCATGGCAAGTTTCTCTATCCCCCTTACCGGACTTAACGCCGATTCGACAGCGTTGAATACGATCGCCAACGACCTGGCGAACATGAACACAACGGGCTTCAAAGCTCAGACGGTCAACTTCGCCGATCTGTTTTACCAGCAGATTGGAACGGCTGGATCGGGCGATCCGCTTCAATATGGCGCCGGCACGAAGGTAGCTTCGATCGAAACCGATTTTTCGAACGGTTCGCCGAACTCAACGGGCGTCGATACGGATGTGGCGTTACAGGGCAATGGGTTCTTTGTTGTCGACAACGGAGGCTCGCAGTATCTGACGCGCAACGGCAACTTCTCGACCGATTCGAATGGAAATCTGATCACCTCGAACGGGCTCAGCGTCATGGGCTATCCGGCCGTCAATGGCGTGGTGAACACCAACGCAACTTTGACGCCGATTAACATTCCCGAGGGAAAGATTCTGGCGCCGAGCGCCACAGAGAACTTCGGCATGACGGCGGTGTTGGACTCGTCGGCGGCTGTCGGCAGCAGCATCTCCGGATTCGCTCCGGTGTTTGATTCGCTCGGCAATCAGTACCAGGCGACGGTGACGTATACCAAGACCGGAACCAATGCGTGGTCTTATGGCGTTACGCTTCCCGACACGCTGACGCCTGTCTCGAACACGGCGGCCGGCGTGACGACCCTCAATTACAACTTCGGCTCAAGCGGCGCTACCTTGGCGACCGTCGACCCTGGAACCAACCTGACGATCACCGGACCGAACACAGGCGGCGTCTCGACAACCATTGCCGCGCCGGCGGTTACGGCGGGCGAGACGATCAGCGCGTACGCTACCGCGCTGCAGTCTGCGCTGACGGCGGCGAACTTTCCCGCGACGACGACCGTGACCGCGAATGCCTCGGGCCAATTGACGATTACCGGCGCTGGGATCACGACGTCGGGCAGCGTGATCCAGGATCCGGTTGCGTCGTCCAATACGACCGGTTCGCTGCTCTTCAATTCGAGCGGCAACCTCATCAGTCCGGCGACCAATGTCGGCGGAATGACTTTCGCCGGTTTGTCGGACGGCGCAGCGCCCATGAGCATGACATGGGATTTGTTTGGGACCAACGGAACAGGCAATATCAGCCAGGTGGATGCGACTTCGGCCATCTCAAACTACACCGGCGATGGCTATGCGAGCGGAACCTACTCCGGTTTCACCATCGGATCGGACGGCACGGTCACCGCCACATTCTCCAACGGTCAGAAGCTCAATGTCGGGCAAGTGGCGTTAGGCAATGTCGCCAATCTTCAGGGCCTGCAGGCGCTGGGAAACAGCGACTACGAAACAACCCTCGCCAGCGGCACGGCGAGCATCGGCACATCGGGAACCGCTGGTCTGGGCACGATGCAGGACGGAGCGCTCGAGGCGTCGAACGTGAACATCTCTGCCGAGTTCTCCGATTTGATCATCGCGCAACGGGCCTTTGAAGCGAACTCCAAGGCTGTGACGACCTTCGATACGGTGACGCAGGAGACCATCAACATGATCCACTAACTCGTCTCAGGCTGTTTCCTGCTGACTTCGATGAACAGGCCTTTGCCGCGGGCCAGAGCGTTTCCCGCCTGGTCCGCGACTTGCGCTTCGGCCCAGTGTTTGCGGCCTTCGCTGCGCACCAGACGACCTTCGATGCGGATTGGCGCGCCGGACGGAACGGGACGACGATAGTCGACTTCCATGTTTCGGGTCATGGACAGGAAGCCTTGCGCTCGAACGGCCTTGCTCATGGCTTCGTCGAGCAGCGTGGCGATGATTCCGCCGTGCAGATAGCCTTGCGGGCCTTCATAGAGGTTGGAGATGGTCGCCGAAGAGACGACTGCGCCGTCGGGCGCGAGGAAGAATTCCAGATGAAGGCCGCTCGGATTGGCTGGACCGCAGCCGAAGCAGGCATTCTGCGCTGTATGCGCGAAGGGCGTGAGATTGTCGGGAGTGTTTTGCGTCATAGCGTCGAGGCGAGTCAGAGGCGCGTGCAGAAAGCGTCCTTCCGAGCCGCCTTTCCCAGCATAGAAGAACGCGCTTGCGCCCGATCGGAGAAGATGAAGATGTGCGCATCGGAATCTTCTCTTCTATTGGCGGAATTGCGTTCTTTGTTTTGGTCTTCGCAGGGATTGGCTTGACAGCTTGCCGCAGCGCGGCGCCGCTTACGCCGCAGCAAGAGGAGGGACAACACCTCTACTCTGTGCGGTGCGCGCATTGCCATGAGGACAACGATCTGGCGTTGAAGAAGGTTCCGCCGGATCTGCATGGCGTGTTTCGCCACACGACGCTGCCGAGCGGCGCGCCGGCGACCGACGCCGAGGTGCGGCGCGTGGTTTTGTCGGGGAAGAACCTGATGCCGTCGTTTGCGGGAAGATTTACGGAGGAGCAGATGGCGGCGCTTCTGGCGTACTTACATTCAGCGAGTTAGGGACTTGCCGTCCAGGCGGGAGCTGTGGGCTAGCAATACTTGGCTTGCCGGGACTGGAGAGATGCTGCGCCGTTCACAGTTCCACAGTCTCACAGGCCATTTTTTTTGCGCGGGGCGTTGGGAGGGGGATTTGCGGGATACCCTCCCCCGGTCTCTGGGCGTAAATTCCTTTTCTGTCTGGGTTTAGGCAGGGGCCTCGACGCCAAAGTCCTCTCGTAATTGGGCTTACGCGCAGATTCCTCTGCGGAAAAGACTTACCGCCGGGGATTTTTTTCTTGATCTTGGCGCGATTTGGCGCGCATTTTTCTGTGGTTCTGTGGTCCACAGGTTCACAGTCTCACAGGTGGGGGGTGCCGCGGCGGGACGCTGGGGACGCGCGAGGATTCAATCGCGGATAGTTGCGTGGCCATGGCGGAGCTCTCCTTGGGTTTCATGATGCGCTTTGGAGGGGGAATTTTCTGCAAGGCGGGAAGAAGGATCGATGAAGCGAAGCGTGTTGTTCGTTAACTTATAAAGTTACAAAACCAATGCGATGAGCGCATTGCCTGTCCTGTGTCGCCAACCCGGAACAAACCTGCTGAGTCAGATTGTTGTGGTGAGGGGAGCGGCTCCCACTCATCCGCCAAAGGGCGGATGTTACCCGGCCACCCACCGATGCTGCGATTTGTTAGACGGCTTTATTGACGAGTAAGCTTGAATCGTCCCAGACAGAGTCGTTACATACATGTCAAGCGCATGGATGGTTTGCGCGCGACGGATGCAAATCGGCCGGCAGAGGAGTAGCTAATGGACTTTCATCCGGTGTTTGAAGTTCTCGAGCGGGTTGGGTTGAAACAGCTGCCCGATTTTGACAAGGCAGAGGAGTGGCAAGAGGCTGACTTTCGGCGAGTCCATGAGCAGTTATATGCTGCTCTAACGCCGTCC
>DATHNJ010000204.1:0-3007 GCA_035486155.1 Occallatibacter sp.
AATGTCGACGCACTCGATCGCGAGCGTCACGCCCAGCACGCCATCAAAGGCGCCGGCGTCGGGCACGGTGTCGATGTGCGAACCGAGCAGCACGCGTTTGCCTTTTGCGCTGTTCGGGCGCCATTGGCCGCGCAGGTTGCCGACAGCGTCGATCTGCGCTGTCATGCCCAGAGCTTCCATGCGCGAACGCAGATACGCATGTACATCGTGCGTGGGCGGGGTAAGAAAGCGGCGCGTGATGCGGCCAGGTTCCTCGGTCATTGCGGCGATGTGCCGGCATGCAGCGATGGCTCGAAGGGCGCGGTCTCTCATCGGCGGGTTAACTCCTGCCCGCACGCATTAGCGGAGAAATTTCCATTAGAAAAAATCCGTTCGCCGCGCAGCCAGGTTTCGCGGACCACGCCGTGAAGCGTTGCGCCGAGATAGGGCGAGATCTTGTGGCGGAAGTGCAGATGGTCGGGCGCGACGGTCCATTCGGCGTCGGGATCGAAGACGACCAGGTCGGCGTCGGCGCCCGGCGCGAGCGTTCCTTTCTTGCCTTCGAGCCCTGCGAGCCGCGCGGGGCCAGCAGCCATCCAGCCGGAGATTTTTTCGAGCCCCAGATTCCGCTGTTTCATTCCCGTCCATAGTACGGACAGGGCCAGGCCGAGGCTCGCGATGCCGCCCCATGCCTGATCCCAGGCGCCTTCTTCCCGGCGCTTCATCGCCGGAGGACAGGGCGAGTGATCGGTCGCGACGAAATCGATATCGCCCTGCAAAAGCGCCTGCCATAATGCTTCGCGATTGGCGCGATCGCGAATCGGAGGCGCGCACTTGAATTCCGTGGCGCCGTCGGGAATGTCTTCGGCGGCGAAGTGCAGATACTGCGTGCAGGTTTCGACGGTGATCGGCAAGCCACGTTGGCGCGCATCTCTGAGCACGGGCAACGCGCGCGCGCTGGAAAGATGCACGATGTGGACGGGCGTTTGAAACTCTTCGACTAACCGGATCAGCAGAGCGATGGCCTCGATCTCCGCTTCATCGGGACGTGAGGCGAGATAGGTCGCGTATCTACGCCAGTCGGCTCCAGATCGATTCAAGTGCTCAGTGGCCTCGTTCACCGGATCGGCGATTTCAGCGTGCGCCAGCAGCGGCAGGCCTGTGCCTTGCAACTGCGCTAGAGCTGCGCGAAGATCCGCTTCGTCGACCCACGCAAATCCATCGACGCCGGAGTGAATCAGAAAGCACTTGAAGCCCGGCGCCCCGGCGGCCGCCAGAGGCTTGATGCACTCGGCGTTGTTGCGGACAACACCGCCCCATGCGGCCCAATCGACCCAGGTTTTGCCCTTCGCCGCGGCTCGCTTGGCTTCGAGCGCAGCTACATTCGTCGTTTCGGGAACGCAGTTCAAGGGCATATCGACGAGCGTGGTGACGCCGCCAGAGGCAGCGGCGCGCGTGGCTGTTGCAAAACCCTCCCATTCCGTGCGCCCCGGCTCGTTGATGTGCACGTGCGTATCGACAAGTCCCGGAAGGAGCACGGCGTCGCCGAAATCATGCGTGTTATTCAGGGAAAGTTGGTTTGCGCCCGTCTGCACTTTCGCGATGTGTCCTGCTTCTACGATCAGCGTGGCGGGCATCAGGCCCTGCGGCGTGAGGACGCGGGTTGAACGGAAGGCCTGTGCCATACTCTCTTCATGCCCAGCCTACCAAACCCGGAGTTTCTGCGAAGGGCGATCGCGTTGGCGACGGAAAACGTCGCAACCGGCAAGGGCGGACCGTTTGCGGCAGTCGTCGCGCGCGACGGCAAGATCTTGGGCGAAGCCGCCAACTCCGTGACCGCGACCAACGATCCGACTGCGCACGGCGAGGTGAATGCGATTCGCGCCGCCTGCAAGGCGCTCGGCGCATTCACGCTGGCTGGCTGCGAGCTCTATACGAGCTGTGAGCCCTGCCCTATGTGTCTGGCCGCTTCGTACTGGGCGCGCCTCGATGCAATCTATTACGGTTGCTCGGCTGCCGATGCCGCCCGGGCCGGCTTCGACGACGCATTTCTCTACGGCGAAATGCGCAAAGAGTGTGCCGAGCGCGCTCTGCCGGCGACGCAATTGCTCGCCGACGAGGCATGGGCCAGTTTCGCCGCATGGATCGCGTCGCCGAACAAGATCGAATATTGAGGCCAACTTAAAGTAAACGCGCAATAAATCGTGACAAACCCATTGCCCGCCGCCCAGCCTATGCAGTAACGTCTTAGTCTCATACTTTCGAGGAGAAAATCGGCGCGGCATGCCCCGGGTTATTCGTTGCTCCATTATTCAGGCTTCCAATGCGTTACCAGCGACTGAAGCGCTCGCTGCGCAAAAGAAGGCTATGGTCGAAAAGCACGTGGCGCTTGTGCGTCAAGCAGCACAGGCCGGCGCGCAGATTGTGTGCCTGCAGGAGATTTTCAACGGGCCGTACTTTTGCGCCGAGCAATCCGTCAAATGGTATGAGACCACCGAGGCCGTACCCGATGGCCCGACGGTTACGTTGATGCGTTCGCTTGCGAAAGAGCTCGGCATCGCCATGGTTGTGCCGGTCTACGAGGTCGAGCAGGAAGGCGTCTTCTACAACACGGCCGCCGTCATCCAGAAAGACGGCGCGTATCTGGGCAAGTATCGCAAGACGCATATTCCGCATGTGGCGCCGGGCTTTTGGGAGAAGTTTTATTTTCGCCCCGGCAATCTCGGCTATCCGGTCTTCGATCTTGGCTTTGTAAAGATCGGCGTGTACATCTGCTACGACCGCCATTTTCCGGAAGGTGCGCGCTGCCTCGGATTAAATGGCGCCGAGATCGTGTTCAATCCATCCGCGACCGTCGCCGGGCTGAGCGAATACCTGTGGAAGCTGGAGCAGCCCGCGCACGCGGTGGCGAACGGTTATTACATCGGCGCCATCAACCGCGTCGGCACCGAAGCGCCCTGGAACATCGGCGAGTTCTACGGCTCCAGTTATTTCTGCGATCCGCGCGGGCAGATTTTCGCGCAGGCGT
>DATHNJ010000205.1:0-25159 GCA_035486155.1 Occallatibacter sp.
GTGTTTGGGTGGATGCAGTCGCGACACGTGGTGCCGGCGTATTTTGGCGTGGGGTACGCGCTGGAGCAGTATGCGGAGAAGCACGAAAACGGGCTGGCACTGCTGCAGGAGATGATGCTGGGGCTGCCGCTGTTCGTGGACATTATCAAGAATGTTGAGATCGCGATGGCGAAGGCGGACTTTGGGATTGCGAAGCAGTACTCGCTGCTGGTGGCGGATGTGGGGCTGCGGGAGCGAGTGTTTACGACGCTGGAGACGGAGTTCAATCGCACGCGGCGGATGGTGCTGGCGGTGGCGCAGCAGAAGGAGTTGCTGGAGAGCAACCAGGTGCTGGCGCGGTCGATCCGGCTGCGCAATCCGTACGTGGACCCGATGCACTTGATCCAGGTGGATATGCTGCAGCGCAAGCGCGCCGGCGAGAACACGCCGGAGGTGAATCGCGCGATTGCGGCGACGATTAGTGGGATTTCGGCGGGGTTGAGGAATACCGGATAGCGGAGTTAGCCGCGCTTCGCGCGTGTTAGCCGTCCGCTGCGCGGACGTGTTCGCGGAGCTAGCGAAAGGCAAACGCAGATCCTCGGCTCGTCGCGTTGCACGCGACTACGCTCGGTATGGCAGAGTAAGAGGGGCTTTTACGTTACGGGCTAAAGCCCGTGCCCTTCATGACAAATTCCAGCGTCACTTCCGATGAGAAAACTGCTTAGGCGCTGACGTACGCGATGCGGCCTTCGCTGATGGTCCAGCGGACTTTTCCTTGCATGGTCCAGCCGTCGAAGGGTGTGTTGTGCGCCTTGGAGCGGGTTTCCTTGGCGCGGTAGGTCCATTCGGCTTTGGGGTCGAAGATGACAACGTCGGCGAAGCTGCCTACGGTGAGCACGCCGCGGCCTTTGAGGCCGAGCAGAGCCGCGGGCTGTGCGCTGAGCAGGCTCAGGACGCGGCCGAGGGGCAGCTTCCACTCTTTGTGCAGCCAACGGAGGCAGAGGCCGAGCGCGGTTTCAAGGCCGGTGATGCCGTTGGGCGCGTGCTCGAATTCGACTTCTTTCTCATGCGTGGCGTGCGGAGCGTGATCAGTGGCGATGGCGTCGACCACGCCGTCGAGGATGGCCTCGATCATGGCGTCTCGATCGGCCGCGGACCGCAGCGGCGGGTTCATCTTCGCGTTGGTGGAGTACATGCCGACGTGTTCTTCGGTGAGCAGAAAGTGATGCGGCGCGACTTCACAGGTGACGCGCAGGCCATTGCGGCGGGCCTGGCGCACGGCGGCGATGGCAGCGGCGGTCGATGTGTGCGCCACGTGGAGATGCGAGCGTGCATCGCGCAGCTCGGTGACGAGGCGGATATCGCGCTCGACGAGGCTCGACTCGGCTTCGGGCGGCATGCCGCGCAGGCCGAGCTTGAATGCGGTGGGGCCGGCGTTCATGCTGGCGCCCTGCGTCATGCGCGTATCCTCGGCGTGCTGGATGACGCTCAGGCCTACGCGGGCGGCGGCGGCGAGGGTTTCGCGCATGATGCCCTCTTTGAGGATGGGGTGGCCGTCGTCGGTGACAGCGACCGCGCCGGCGGATTTGAGCGCGGCGAAGTCGTTGATTGTTTCGCCTTTTGAGCCACGGGTGGCGGCGGCGATCGGATAGACGCGCACGTGTGCGCCGCGATCGGGAGATAGCATCCAGCGCGTCACTTCGGCGGTGTCGTTCACGGGAGTTGTGTTGGGCATCGCGGCGACGGCGGTGAAGCCTCCGGCTGCCGCGGCCGCTGTGCCGCTGGCGATGGTCTCTTTGTGGCTCTGGCCCGGTTCGCGCAGATGGACGTGAATATCGATGAGTCCGGGGGCGACGGTCAGGCCGGTCGCGTCGAGGACTTCTGTTCCGTTGATAGGCTTCAGTTTGTTAGGGCCGGCGATTTCGGCGACGCGGCCATCGCGCAGCAGGACGTCTTTGAGCGCGTCGATGCCTGCCGATGGGTCGACGAGATGGCCGTTGCGAATGAGGATGGCGGTCATGAAAGACTTTCTGAACCGGCTGTGAGAGCGCGTTCGACTACGGCCATGCGGATGGCGACTCCGTGGGTGACCTGCTCGAGTATGGTCGATTGTGGACCATCCGCGACGCCGGCGGTGATTTCGAGGCCGCGAATGATGGGGCCGGGGTGCATGACGAGCGCGTGCGGCGCATGCGCGGCGAGGCGTTGGCCAGTGAGCTGATATGCGGCCTTGTACTGTTCGAGATCGAGTTGAAGACCCGCGAGGCGTTCGGCCTGAATGCGCAGCATCATGACGACCTGCGATGTACGCAATGCGGCGTCGAAGTCGCGCTCGATGAAGATACCGGGGCCGGCTCCGGTTGCGAGTTCGGGCAATAGTTGCGGCGGCCCGCAGAGCAACACCCGCGCGCCGAGACGCGGCAGCAGCAGCATGTTGGAGCGGGCGACGCGGCTGTGCAGGATGTCGCCTGTGATGGTGACGGTCACGCCGGCGAGCGTATCGGCGGAGACGACTTCAACGCCGGGACGCAGATGCGCCAGGATAGTGCGCAGGTCAAGCAACGCCTGCGTAGGGTGTTCGTGCATGCCATCGCCGGCGTTGAGAACGGGCAGGCGGGTGACTTCTTCGAGGAGCCATGCTGAGCCGGAAGAATTATGGCGAATGATGATGGCTTCGGCGCCGAGAGCGCGCAGGGTGAGGCCGGTGTCCTTGAGCGATTCGCCTTTTTCGATGCTGGAAGAGAGATTGGAGATCAGCGTAGTGTCGGCGCCGAGGCTTTTGGCGGCGAGTTCGAAGCTGGTTCTGGTACGGGTAGATGACTCGTAGAAGAGCAGCGCAAGGCGGCGCTTGAGCAGGATGCGATCGCGAACCAGCGGATCCAGTTTTTCGAGAACGGATGCGCGGGCGAGCAGAGAGCTCACTGCGTCGAGGTTCAGGTCCTGCACGGAAAGCAGAGAGCCCTTGTTGTAGGGGAACGTCGAGGCCGGAACCGAGGGAGGTTGATGTGTTCGGCGTGCGGGCGTGGCGGCTGCTGCGGCTGCGGTCATGACGATTAGCCTTTACCTTCTAGCCAAAAGACGAAGCGGTTGTTCAGTCTGTTCGTTCGACCAGCAGAACCTGCTCGTCGTTATCGACCTCGCGGAATTTGACCTCGATGATTTCGCGGCTGCTGGTAGGGACGGTTTTGCCCACGTAGGTCGCTTCGATGGGCAGCTCGCGGTGGCCGCGGTCGATGAGGACGGCCAGTTGGACGCGGCGGGGACGGCCGTGATCGAACAGAGCGTCGAGAGCCGCGCGGATGGTGCGGCCGGTGTAGAGGACGTCGTCGCAGAGGATCACGTCGCGGCCAGTGACGTCGAAGCCGAGCGCGCCGGGCGTGACGACAGGACGGGGTCCGGCGGTGGATAGATCGTCGCGATAGAACTGGATGTCGAGCGTGCCAGTGTCGACGGTGCGCTTTTCGATGCCGGCAATGAGCTTGCCGAGGCGCTCGGCGAGCGGGATGCCGCGACGCTTGATGCCGATGAGGGCTAAGTCGCCGTTGCCATTGCTCTTTTCGACGATCTGGTGGGCGAGACGAACCAGGGTCCGTTCGATCTCAGAGGCTGACATCAGCCTGCCTTTGACGCGCAGGCTGGGATGGGATGGTTCTTCGCTCATGAATTGTCTCTCGCCGGATGATACGAGGGCTCGGCGGGGTGGGGCAAGTTGTGGAGAAGTGGGTGCGACAGGGAAGGGCAGTTGTCAGTAGTCAGTGATCAGTTAGTCAGTTCGTACGAAAGCACGGATTCTTAGCTGTAGCGCGGGAATCTGACCCCTGACCCCTTAAGTCTGCGTGCGTCGGGTGCGCGCTAAGAACCGCGCGCCGAGGGCGCCGCCGCAGGCTGCGAAGCAGAGCAGGAAGATGGAGTTGAAGGCGAGGCTGAAAACCTCGATCCCGGCGTGGCCCCAGGGGGAGAGCATCCAGACCTGGACCTGGGAACGGATGGATTGGGCCTCGGCGGCGTCGGAGGATTCGAGTCCGGCGGCCCATTGCTGCGTCATCTCCTGGCTCATGGCGACGCGGCTCTTCCATTCATTGTCGATCTGGTTGGATTGATGGAGCACGAAGCGATCGACGTAGAGGACGCTGCCGCTGATGGTGAAGGCGAGCCATGCGGCGAGCAGGCCGGTGACGAGGCCGATGCGCGCGCCGGCGCCAATGGTGATCCATGCCGGATGCTGGCCGCGCATATAGAGGGCGACGGCCCATGCGGCTGCCGCAGCCATCCAGAAGAGGCCGAAGAAGCCTAAGGGTGACAGGCCGCTCGAGAGTAAACCGGCGGGAATGGCGAGAATCAGCGCGGCGCGCATGGCAGGCTTCCAGTCGACCATGCTGGCGTCGTGCGCGGCGCCGGTCCAGCGATCAGCCGGGGTTTGATTGTCAGGCGTATCGGGCGCGTAGACGAGCTGCGGCAAGCCGCACGTCGGGCAGAAGCAGTTGTCTGCCTGGATGGCTTGATGGCAGCGATTGCAGGTGATCTCCATGCTTCGTTCCTAGGGCAATTCTATGCTGTGGAGTTGAGGCGCGGCATAGAATCGTGAACTCGCACGGCAAGGGGCGTCAAGAGAAAGGAGATGCTTGGCCAATGCCCGAGAACCATGACGACGGTCGGGGCTGTTTGGCGCGCCCTGTCTAGCGCGATAGGGCATCGAGGGACGAGTGCGCCACGAGAGCTTCGGAGTAGAGCTGGATTACCCATTTGCCATTTCGCTTGATCCAAACGTTGGTGGATTCGTAGTCGTCGGGAATCTTGCGTCCCTTGTAAACGCCATCAAGGTAGAGATGGTAGAAGATCACCGCGGAGGTGGGCGAAAGCCAGCGGACCTGCGGGTCGCGAATGCTAAAGGATGAGAACGAGCATTGGCGCAGAATTGCGAGATTCTCTTCCAGCGTGTGAAATGTGCCGTCGTCTTCGATATAGATGAAGTCGGGCGCGACCAATTGGTGGAAACCTTCGACATCAGGCTGAAGGCCGATCAGCTTCTGCCATGCCTGTAATTGGAGCGTCAGAATGTCAGGCTTTTGCGCCGCGAAGAGGATCGGCGACAGGCTGGTCGTGAGGATGAGAAAGATTGTCAGGGAGAAGATGCGTTGGAGGGATGCGCGCATAGTATCCGGAGATACCCGGCGCGCGGACGTTTATTCCTTCGAAGAGACAGCGTCCTGCACGGGTCTTAGCCCCAGTTTGGCGGCGACGATGTCTTCGGCGGCTTTGACGGCTTCGGCGAGCGTGAGGTTGGTGGAGTCGAGCAGGACTGCATCGGCAGCGGGCTTCAGCGGCGAGTCCGCACGATTGCGATCGCGCTCGTCGCGCGCGTGCAACTCCTGGACGATGTCGGCGGCCTGCACGGTGTGCTTGGGGCCGAGTTGATCGAAACGGCGCATGCCGCGGACTTCAGGCGCGGCGTCGAGAAAGATTTTTGCGTCGGCGTGGGGGAACACAACAGTGCCGATGTCACGGCCTTCCATGACGACGCCGCCGCCGGCGCCCATCTCCTGCTGAAGACGGACCATCCAGGCGCGAATGGCGGGGAAGACGCTGACGCGGGAGGCTGCGTCGGTGACAGTCTGATTGCGAATCAGGCCGGTGACGTCTTCGTCGTCAAGAAGAACGCTGTTTTCGTCTCCGCCAGCCTCTAAACGGATCTGGGTTTCGGCGGCGAGCTCTTCGAGCGGCGCGCTCTGATCCAGAGAAATATCCATGCGAAGAGCTTTGAGAGCGAAGGCGCGATACATCGCGCCGGTTTCAAGATTCAGCAGCCCGAAGTAGCGGGCGAGATGGCGGGCGACGGTGCTTTTGCCCGCGCCCGCAGGCCCGTCTATAGCGACAATAATCTTCCGGGTTGGCTGCGCGGATGGCGACGAACTTTCTGCCGCAGTCATCCGCGCTTCTTGGTCCCTTTACCGCTGCGGGCCGTGAAGCCGTAGCGCTTGCTGTTGCCGGCTTTGGCGCCAGCAGTGAGTGCAGGCTTGTGGCCGTTCGATTTATGAGCGGGCTTATGGCCGTTACGCGAGGCGCGGGCGTCGACAAGCGCGTTGGATTTGCGCTTCATCGAGGAAGACGTGGTCGTCTTCGACAAACCATTGCGCTTGGTCCAGGACGGCGCAGCGGATTTGCCGTTGCGCGCCGAGGAACCATTCGAACTGGAGCGCGCTGCGCCATTCGAATGAGAACCGTTGGCATGGTCTTTGGCGGCATGGTGGCCGTTTCCATTCGATTGATGGCCGTTGGACTTGCTGCTCTGGCCCCAGCGGGTTCCATTCGCCGGCCGGGAGGCGCCATTGCGTGATGCAGCCGGGCGCGATTCGGCAGGACGGCGCGCGAGGCGCGAACCGTTGGAGGACTGCCCGGGGCGCGCTGCGGCCGGCTTGCGATTGCGCGCCGGCCGAGCGAAGTGCGGGCGCGCCGCCGCCGGCTTGGCTGCCTCACGGTTCTGGGCGGGCGGACGGGCCTGGACAGGCTGACGAGTCTGGATTGGTTCGCGGGCCTGAATGGGCTCCCGCGCTTGAACGGGTTCCCGGGCCGGGATAGGCGCGTGCGCCTGAACAACAGGGGGCGTGGGCTCGGCAGCTTTAGGCTGCGCCGGAGGCGTCGGCCGAGCGAAGGCCATCGGCTGCGAAAACGGGCGCTCGAAGCGGCTGTCTTCGCGTTCGCCGTACGAGTAGTACGAAGACGAGGTCGTCGTGTAGCTGATCGTGGGAGCGAACTCAGGCAGCGTTCCGGCGACATAAAAGTGCGGCGCGTGGCCCATGGCGATGGTGTGGACCTGCCGGGTGGCGACAAGGCCGCGCAACACTTCGCGAATCTTGCTGCGGGCGGTGAGTGCGGCGAGGAACAGCTCGACCTCTTCCATGCTGGCGGCGATGACGGCCTGCAGAAAGATGGAGGCGAGCACCGAAATTGCCGTCACCTGCGAGGTGGAAGCGCCTTCGGCGATGGCCTTCTGGTAGTGGTGACGAAGCAACTGCCACTTGGCGGCTCGGCCGGGCTCGGCGATCACCGGAATGATGCGCAACTGCTGCCACAACTCGGTGATGGCGCGAACGACTGCGGACTCACTGACTTCGCGGCCCAGAGCTTGCTTAAGCTGGGCGACGGTTGAGTCGTTGGCCTCAAGAAGTTTGTACGCCTGGACGGCCAGGGGCGAAACCGCGCGGGAGCCGGTGAGCTGGGGCACACGACGCCAGTCGCGATCGCCGCGCAGGGCGTACACGTAGGGCAGCACCCAGGTGGCGACGACAAAGTCGGGCTGCTCGCCGGGTTGACCGGAGAGGTTGAGGCGAACCGCAACGCCTTCATTTTCAAGGCGAACGAGTAGCTCTTCCGCAGTGGCGATCAGTTTAGGTTCCGGCGTGGCGTTGTGATGGCCGGCGATGGCTTCAACGAACGAAGGGGCAACCGACGAAGTGAACTGTTTCCGGGGCAAAAAAAGACAAAGACCCGTCTCTTCGATCCAGGTCCTGGCGTCGTCCAAAGTCAACGCGCCGTGTCCGTTCTGGCGCATCCGTTCGGAGCGCGCAGCTTCCAGTTGTTCCGATGTCAAAGAAATAACCCTCGCTTCCAGGCTCGTGGTGGCCGGTACGGCCGCTTTCTCCTGAGAGAGAAGCGGTCTAGAACGATTCTAAATCCGAACTAGATTCGATGGAAAGCCCGCTGGATGTCCTTCCAGGAGTAAAGCAAAGCGATGGGACGGCCGTGGGGGCAACTGGTGGGGTGTTCGGTCTTGGAAAGCTCGAGCAGAAGCCACTCCATTCGGGCTGGATCAAGGGGGGTATTGACCTTGATGGCGGAGTGGCAGGCGATGGAGGCGGCGATGCGGGAGCGGAGGGGGATAAGGGCTTCTGCGGACGCCCGTTCGTCGGGGTCGGCGGAGGCCTGATCGATGATCTCGCCGAGGGCCCGCTCGAGCTCTGCGCCTTCCAGTCCCACAGGGGCAGCTTTGACTGCAAGTGTTTGCGGACCAAAGGGTTCCACCTCGAAGCCATTGCGCTCAAGCTCTTCGGCGATCTGCGCGAAGATGACCATTTGGGCCGGTTTGAGCTCGACCAGAAGCGGCATCAACAGGCGCTGGCGCTGGACGCGCTCGACCTGGCGGTCGTGGAGGATTTTCTCGAACAAAATGCGCTCGTGGGCGACGTGCTGATCGATGATCCAGAGGCCATCTTCGCCCGTAGCGAGGATGAAGGATTCTCGGAGCTGGCCGAGGGGTCGGAGCGCGCGCAAATGATTGAGATTTGAGGCAGCCTGCTCGGCTTCGACGGCGGCAGTTTCTATGGAGTTGTGGAAAACTGTGTCCGCGAACTCCGCAAATTTGGAGGGGTCCGCGATCGGCGTATCCGAAGCGGCGCAGCCATGGCTCAAGCCGGCGGCCGGCGCCAATAAGGAGATCGCGGCTTCCACCAGGGGCGAGACGCCATTCCCGGCAGCGGATTCGGTAAAGGCGAGGCGACCGGACGCCGGGGTCGGCGGCCGGGGGGTAAGGCGGAAGGATGCGGCGTCCGAGGGGTCGAGATTGGGGCCTTCGGAGTCAGGAATCGTGGGTCCGGGAGCTCCGGGCAAGGGCGATGTGGCCGGCGGCATCAATGATGGGCTGGCCAGAGGCGCGTTATCGAGGGCGGCGAGAAATCCTGCGGCTGGGCGAGCGTTGATGAGTGCGGTGCGAATGCTGTCACGAACGAAATCGTGAATGAAGCTCTGCTGGCGGAAGCGAACTTCGGTCTTGGCGGGGTGGACATTGACGTCAACCTCTTCGGGCTGCATTTCAAGGAAGAGCAGCACGACGGGAAAGCTGGTGGGCGGGATGACGTTGCGATAGGCCTCGGTGATGGCGTGTAAGAGCAGGCGATCGCGGATGAGGCGCTTGTTGACGAAGATGTAGATCGAGTTGCGATTGAGCTTTTGCAGCTCGGGCTTGGAGTAGAAGCCGCTGAGGCGAAGCTTGCCGGGCTTTCGTGGGGTCTCATCCGGATCTTTTTTCCACGGAGGGGGTTCGGGAAGGCCGACGCGATCGAAAGGAATTTCGGCAGCGACGGGCAGAAGCTGCGCGAGCGTGTCTTTTCCAAATATCTGATAAATGCGTTCCGCGGTGCGCGTGACGGGCGGCGCCGAGACCAGCGTGTGCGTAGCGGAGATCAGCTCGAAGTGCTTTTCCGGATGGACGAGTGCGTAGTGAGTCACAAGCGCGGTGACATGCGCGAGTTCGGTCGATTCGGCGCGGAGAAATTTGCGACGGGCTGGCGTATTGAAGAACAGATCGGCGACGGCGATGGTTGTGCCGCGGGGAAGCGCGGCATCGTCGACGCGAAGAATTTTGCCGCCGGCGATTTCAAGCGATGTGCCGGAGGGTTCTTCGCCGGTGGCGGTGTCGAGCGTGACCCGCGCGACCGAGGCAATGGACGGCAGGGCTTCGCCACGGAAGCCGAGGGTAGCGATGGAGAGTAGGTCGTCTGCGGAGCGGAGCTTGGAGGTGGCATGACGCTCGAAGGCGAGGAGCGCGTCGTCGCGATTCATGCCATGGCCGTCGTCGGAGATGCGAATGAGCTTGCGGCCGCCGGCTTCGACTTCGACGCGGATACGAGTGGCGCCGGCGTCGAGAGCGTTTTCGAGGAGTTCTTTCGCGACGGAGGCAGGACGGTCCACGACCTCGCCGGCGGCGATTTGATTGGCCACCTGATCGGAGAGAATCCTGATGCGCCCCATAAGGGGATAGATTAGCGCAGAAGGACAGTAGTTAGTTGCAAGTAGTCAGTGGTCAGAAGAAACAGATCCCTGCCGGACACCTGCACGATGTCCGGCAGGGATCTGGGTTGAGGTGGATTGCGCAGGCCGAGGTTGCCTAGGCGTTGGTGGCGCCGCCGCAGTGGGGATGGCCGCATTGGCACATCACTTCGGTTCTGCCTGCGAGGCCTTCGCAGTGGGCGCTGCAATACTTCGATCCGTCTGGGGGAACGCAGGAACAGGCGGCGTTGGCGCATTTCTTTGATGTCATAAATATCTCCTCCGCGATTCGGCAAAAGGTTCTGCCGAACACACGCGGGTACGATGCCGCCGCGTCGCAAAGAGATGGACTCGGAACTAGGCGTTCAGGTGCGAGGCCAGGTCGCGGACGATGGGATAGCATTCGCAGGCGGCGCCTTCCAACTCCCGGCGCTTAAGCACCTGAATATGTCCCCGTCGATAGCCGATCAAGCCACTCTTTTGCAGGTTTCCGGCGGCCGCAGAGACGCTGGTGCGGCGAATCCCGAGCATTTCGGCAAGGAACTCCTGGGTCAGATAGAAGCTATCCGACTGCACGCGGTCCTGCACCATTAGCAGCCAGCGAGCGAGCCGTTCCTCGACCTCGTGGAGACCGTTGCAGGCGGCAAGTTGGCTGAGGATGAATCCGTTACACTGCACGAATTCCAGAATGCGGCGGAAGAGCATTCCCGGCGCGTCCAGTTGTTTTCGTAACTCAGCATAGCGAATCCGGAGCGCGGCGCCTTCCACCTGAATGAAGGCTGTCGTGGGTGGGTTCGCGGGGCCAAGGAGATTGATTGCCTCGACAAGCCCTTCTCTGCCGATCAGTCCAACCTCTGCGCCAGCGCCGTTGGCCATAAAGGTGACGATCGAGGCAATTCCGGAGGTCATGAAGTGGGCGTAGTCGGGCTGCTCGCCGGTGCGGTAGAGAATGGTTCCGATGGGAAGCGAAACCGGCTCCATACGCGTGAGCAAAGCTTTCCGTTGAGCAGGCGGAAGGGAATCGAGCAGGAGATTGAAAGTCTTTTGCGCCATTGGGGGCCATCCGCATCAGTTCGCAAGGGATGGCCGCCTGATTCTGGCGAGGGAAATTGCGTTCTCTGACTAGCGAGGAGTGTGAAACGATCCTCGGTTGACTTTACGCTTTATAGTGCGGAAGTTATGTCCAATATTAGACATAGGGGAATTCAAATCCTGTCTATGCCTGTTTCTGTGACGCGTATTGTGGCAGAGGCAGCGAAATTCGAAAGGCTGTCCCACTGCGCCCTGGTCTGGTGCTGCTTCGCGTTCGAATCTTGCCCTGGTGCTTTTCAACAATCGCCTTAGATATTGTGAGCCCGAGACCAGTTCCTTTGCCGCCCTTGGTGGTCACGAAGGGGTCGAAGATTTTTCCGGCGATCGACTCAGGAATGCCATGACCTCCATCGGCAACCAGCAGGTGTATTTCGCGGCGCGAGCGTCGGCCGCGAAGATAGAGATTGCCTTCGGGTGGCAGTGCATCCAGTGCGTTGCCGATGAGGTTGGAGAGGACCTGGAGCATCTCCCCTGGGTGCACCTCCATGACCATATCGCGGGCGAGGTTTACGTTGAGGCGGATGTGCTTGGCCTCGATGCTCTTGCGATGGATGCGAAGAGCAGCTTCAGCCAGCGACATGGCCAGGACCTGCGTCTTCTCCGATACGGGGCGGTAAAAACCGAGGGTCTGCCGGGCGATGTGAATCAGGACGGCCAGTTGCTCGTCAATTTGTTTACTGTAGCGTTGTACCGCTTCGACATCGCCCGCGTCCGCATGCAAAAGATAGTTCAGGTTTGAGATCGCTTCGAGAGGGTTGTTGATCTCATGCATAATGGTGGCCGCGAATTGACCGGCCGCCGCCTGGCTCTGACTCTGGCGCAGACTCTCTCGTATCCCGGCCCAGGTGACGTCGTCATCATCGACAGGCGGGAAGTTCGTAATCTCATTCATGACGCACAACTCCTAGTGGCTGGAGGGTGCGCCATCGAGTGGGATATCTCGTGGCTGGAGGGAAGCTCCTCCGCGGACCAGTGGGTTATAGCTTCAACAGGCCGTTGCCAGAGGAAGTAGTCTGCTATGTCCGGCAGTAGACATAGATTGCGTAACCAATCGAAAGGGTATCCGGGATCGAAGAAATAAGCCCAAAAATCTGGGGCTGCTTGCGCCGGGTCTGTTGAAAAGCGTCATTACGCAAAAAAGCCCGCCATCGAGGCGGGCTTTTTTGCGTAATCTGAATCGCGCTTCGGCTAGACGCCCATGCCATAGTCGGCGGTCTGCGCCTCGCCGGCGTTGGAGTAAAAGTCGTACGGAGTGCGCTGCTTGAATTTGTAGCGGTCACGCAGCTCGCGGCCGACGAAGAAGCCGACGGTGGCCAGAACCATACCCACCGAGAACCAGCCAACGACGCGGAGCACGTGGCTTTCAGGGGTTTCGTCCATCAATGCGACCGATTCGGGTTCTGTGGACATCGCACGCAGTCTCCTATTGGAATGATAGCTCAGTTTCTGTTGGACTCGTCTCACATCGGAAAAGTGAGGGTACAACTTTTGATGCACAAAAGGGCCTCTTTATTCCATTGTTTCGATTTGGGCCAGCCATGATTGCTTTGCACGAATGGGCAGGAAGCTGGCATGGATGGAGTTGGCCGCGAGCTGGCGCAGCTCTTCTCGCGTGAAGGCCTGTTCGGTGTGGGCCAGCAGATATTCATTCGCGACAGTTGATCCGAAAAACGCTGGATCGTCGGAGTTGAGCGTAACCAGCAAGCCCGCGTCGAAGTAGCGGCGCAAGGGATGCGCGGCGAAAGAGGGGCAGACGCCGGTGCGGACGTTGGAGGTGGGATTGAGCTCTACCGGCGCCCTCCGGGCTTTTAACTCTTGGAGTAGATCCGGGTCTAGAATGGCCGACAACGCGTGGCCGATGCGCTCGGAGCCAATGGCGAGCGCTTCCCAGATGGCTTCGGGGCCGGTCGTCTCGCCAGCGTGATTGGTGAGGCGCAGGCCCGCGCTGCGGGCTTCCTCATAGAGTGCGCGAAAAGGCTCGGAGCCGGCCATGCGCTCGTCGCCGCCTAGCCCGATGCCGATGATCGAGGGATAACAGGAACGGAGTTCGGCGGCTTTGCGGAAGACGCGCTCGGCTTCGGGCACAGTGAAGTGGCGGACCGCGTCGAAGATCCAGTAAAGCGAGACGCCGAGTTCACGCTCGCCGCGAATGCGTGCGCGCTCCAGACCTTCGAAGATCGGCTCAAAACAGGTTACGTCGTGATTGCGCCACATATAGATGACGCCGACGGAGATGTAGACCTCGGCATGAACTACGCCTTGTGCGGCGAGCGCCTGGATCATGCGCCAGGCGGCGAGTTCGTAATCGTCGGGGCCGATGAGGCGGCGCGTGACCGCCTTGAAGGCGTTGATGAAACCGGTGAAGTCGGTGAATTGATAGAGGGCTTCGGCCTCGGGCAGCGTGATGGGATCGGCGTCGTGGCGCTCGCTTAGTTCGACCAGCGTAGAGGGCGTGATTGTGCCTTCGAGATGAAGATGCAGCTCAGCCTTGGGCAGGCGGCGGATGAAGGACTTGAGGTCTTCCATCCACAGATTGTAGCGAGATGCTCTCCGGGGCCGAAGCCCTTCCTTTTTGGAGATTGTATTCAGGAGCCTGAAGGCCCCTGCTCCCTCCGGTTAGAGGCCATCAGGCCGTGGCGTTGCATTGCTGCGTTGAGAACCGGCGCGATGAGATCGCGAAGATGCTGGTTGGCGTAGCCGACCCAAGAGACGTTGGCGTCGAGGTCGAGCGAAGCATCGAGACGCCGGTCCGATTCGTTGGTGACGATCACGCCGGCTTCGCGCGCGATCAACTCCGTACAGAGATCGTACGGATGGCAGCACAGGCCGGATTGAAGGCCGCGTTCGAGGAGGATCGGCGCGAGGAGCGGACGCAGATCGGCGAGAAATCGATCGTGGCCGATCATGAGTTCGTAGAGCTGGCCACCGGTAGACAGGTATTGGTCTTCGAATGCGTACGATTTTCCGGCGCGATTCTCTTTGAGGGTCGCCGCCGCGATCTCGTCGTCGATAGCGGCGAGAATGTCTCTGCCGCCGGAGAAGAAGCGGGCGATGGCGCTGAAGCCGTGCGCGAGATCCTTGGCGGACGAAGGCTGAGGCGTGAAGGGTACGATCTCGCCAGTGATGCGATTGAGGCGTTGGGCGTGCGCGCCGTGGCCGCGCACAGCCCAGAGCGTATCGCAGAGATGCTGCTTGATTAACGGAAGCTCGGTCTGGACGGCCAGCTCGATGTCGGCCAGCGAAGTAGCTGTCCCGCGGTTGGGCGCGACGCCGGTGAGGATCCAGCCGCTGCGTTTTTGATACATCAGGCATCGCGTGCCGTCGATGGGGTCGGCGATGATGCGCCATTTGGCCTCGGACTCGCGCGCGCCACGCGGAAGCACGACGCTGCCGCCGTGCAGGCCTTCGGCGATGAGGACGATGGGAACGCGGCTGGCGATCTCCCGCTCGAACAGCTCCACGAGCAGAGACTCGCTGATGCGGTCGACGGCGAAGATGGTGTCGCCTTCGCTGTCGTCAACGACCGATGAGAGCGCCTCGCTGTTGCTGGATTCGAAGGCTGAAGTGACGGCGCTCCGAATCTGTTCGTGAATCGTGCGAATCGCTGGCAAAAGCCAAGTTGCGTCTGGTTCCACGAAAGGGCCTTCCTTTTTTTCCGATAGACAACGTGAGAGACAACAGAACGCCGGCGTGATCGATCTCCGGGCGCATTTTGTATCCATCGCTTCTGTGATGACTTAGCAGACGCACACGCGGAGCGGCAAAAAATTCCTTGACTCTTTGTTGCTCCTATGGTCTGTTACTTTATAACAGTTTCAATGTGAAATTCGAACAGGCGATACAAATCGCCGACCAAGCCATTCGCGCTTCCCTCGGGCATGGCTCATTTGCCGCAATGCCATCAAGTGCAATGCGGCAAGCTTCAAAACCGTCGGCTGCGGTGCAGCAGGCGGGCCAGAAGAACAGAAGCGAATTTTCGGAGGTTGAGTGTATGCGATGCGTACGCATGATTTGTCTTTTTCTTTTCCTGGCGCGCGCTGTAACCAGCTTCGCGCAAGTGAATACCGGTAAGGTCGTAGGAACGGTGACCGACCACAGCGGGTCGGTGATCACGGGCGCTATGGTGACGGCAACGGCAAGCGGCACGGGCGCTGCGACGACGACGACAACGTCCGGCGCGGGCGAGTTTCTTCTGAACTTTCTCGTGCCAGGCACATACGATGTCTATGTCGAAAGGGATGGGTTTAAGAGCGCCAGAGAACTGCAGGTATCGGTACATGCCGGCGCTCCGACGCGCGTGGATTTCATGCTGGAGGTGGGCTCAGTTGCGCAATCGGTTCAGGTCACGGCTAACTCGATTGAGGTGGCCACGGAAACGTCGGAGCTGTCGCAAACATTCGGCTACAAGACGCTCGATACGCTCCCGAATCTTGATCGCAATCCGCTTTACCAGATGAATCTTCTGCCCGGCGCGAACAACGATGTAGGCAGCGGCAACTACGGCACGAACGGCGGCGAGAACGGATCGGCGATCGGATTGACGCGGCCGCAGCTTGCATCAATCGGCGGCGTGGATGCGAACGCGAACACGATTTACATCGAAGGCGTGTTCAATCGTGAGCCGCAGAATGCGTATATCGGCCTGACGCCTCCGATCGAGGGCATTGAAGAAGTCCAAGTCTTCACTGGAAAATACAACGCGGAGTTTGGCTTCTCGGGAAGCGCGGTGGTGAACATCATCACTAAATCGGGCGGCAGCGAGTTTCACGGCGCGGCCTTCGAGTTTCTGCGCAACGAGAGCACGGATGCGCTGAACTACTTTGCATCTCCCGGCGACAGCACGCCATTCCGTAGGAATCAGTTTGGCGGAGCAGTGGGCGGGCCGATTCTGAAGGACAAGCTCTTCTTCTTCGGCGACTATCAGGGCACGATCCTGCACACGAGCACACCGGAGATCACGTCGGCGCCGACGCCGCTGATGGTGCAGGGCAATTTCTCCGAGCTCTACGATCCGACGCAACCGGTGGACAACGCAGGTAACACCTTCGGCCAAATCTACAACCCGTTCACGCGTACGTTTGACGCGTCGGGCAATGTGGTGTCGGCGACCCCATTCGCAGGCAACATCATTCCCAGCACGATTTGGGATTCCTCAGCGACGGCGATGAACACGGCGAATGTTTTCGGCGTGGCGAATCTTTCCGGGCTGTCGAATAACCTGCATTACATCGGCTCGGACGCGCAGACTTCGCATCAGGGCGATGGCCGCATCGACTATTTCCGATCTTCGCGGGACAGGATGTTCTTCCGTTATTCGGCGCTGTCGTCTGTGAACGACAGCTCGACGAATGTGAATCAGTTCTTCCAGGATGGCAACGCGGACTCGAACACGTTTGACCAGAACATGCAACTCACCGACATGTTCAGCTTCAGCCCGAGCAAGATGAACGAGGTGCGCCTGGGCTACAACCGGACAAATGTTCATACGAGCAACAAGGCGCTGGGCGCGAACTGGAACAACACATTCGGCATCCCCAACGGAAATCTCACTGATCAGAGCACGCGCGGATTGGCGGAGTTCAACATCCCCGGCGTGCATGCCGTAGCCGAGCCGGATTGGGTTGGTTTCATTATCAGCAATACGTTGTCGGTGACGGATAATTTCACGTGGATCAAAGGCAAGCACACGTTGAAGGTGGGCACAAACCTGAATCACGTGGAAGACACGTCGGCGGATACGATCGGCGGCGACGATCCGCGCGGTTCGATCGTGTACGATCCGGCGATGACCTCGTACGACGGCAACAACGTGAGCCCCTACGGCTATGCGGCGTTCCTGATGGGCACAATGGTCTCGAGCGCACGCGCGCGCTTTGTGAACGGCGCGCCGTACCAGACGTACTGGCAGAATGCGTGGTACGCGCAAGACGACTACAAGATTTTGCCCTCTCTCACGCTGAATCTCGGGTTGCGTTACGAGCAGACGACGCGGCCAATCGAGAGGCGCAATCGCGAATCGAACTGGGATACCCGCACGAATCAACTGGTGCTGGCGACGTCCGGCGACCGTAGCCCGGCGTTGAGCCTGGATACGGGCGACTGGGGACCGCGCGTTGGCTTTGCGTGGACGCCGGATCATGGCAAGACCAGCATCCGCGGCGGCTATGGCACCTCGTACTGGATGGCGTACTGGTCGGGCCCGCTGACGATTCTTGGACTAACATATCCGAACTATGCCAAGCAGAGCCTGCTGACGCCGAACAACATCACGCCCAGCCTGACAATGGGCGGCGACGGATTGCCAATTGCGACGGCCCAGTACGACGCGTCGGGCGCACTGGTGATTCCAGACAACGCCGTGATTCGCGGCGCCGACTACAACTGGAAAAACCAGAAGGTGGATCAACAAACGTTGAATGTGGAGCGCGAGATCCGGCCGGGCATGATTCTCGACGTCGGGTATCTGGGCGTGCGCGGGCACAATAACAACTTCTCGAAGAACATCAACCAGGCGCCGCCGACCGCGCCGGGCTTGGACTACAACACACAGCGGCCGCTCTATTCAGAGTATCCGCAACTGGGCGACATTCCGATCTCGAGCTCGATCGCCAGCAGTTGGTATGACGCGTTGACCGCGCGCTTCGCCGCTGATATTACGCGCAGCTTCTCGATCAATGCGAGCTACGCACACGGGCGCAGCTTCCAGAATGGTTACAACCTCAACCCAAACGAGATCAACCAGTACTACGGGCCGACGCCGGAGGATATTGCGCACATCTTCAACGCGCAGTTCAATGTGGTGCTCCCCTTTGGACGCCATCAGCGCTATCTGAGCAGCGCCAATGGATTCGTCGACGCGGTTCTAGGCGGATGGCAGTATTCGGGACTGATGCATGTGCGCAGCGGAACGCGCTTCGACATCACGACCACCGATACAACATCGTTGAACAACGGGCAGACCAATCGCGCGGACCGCGTGGGCAAGGGGACGTTGAGCAATCCCACGGTTGCGGACTGGTTCGACACCAGCGCTTTTGTCGTGCACACGACGCCGATGACCTATGGCAATGCGGATGTCGATCCGCTGCACGCCGATGGGCAGCAGCAGCTTGATTCCTCACTGTCGAAGACGTTTCACATCACGGAGCGACAGCTGCTCGACTTCCGCGTGGATGCCTTCAATACCTTCAACCATCCGAACTTCTCGGCGCCCGACTCGATCGTGGGAGACGGCGGCGAGGGACAGGTGACCTCTACGTCGATCGACAACCGGCGCCTGCAGTTTGCGCTTCGCTACTCTTTCTAACTTTCGGCCCGGAGCGACTCAGCCTCCCAAGGATGCTCCGGGCGCCTTTACTTTTGATTGCAGCAGTCGGGTCCAATGAAAAAACCAAAGATACTGATCATCGGCGCGCGCGGATTCCTGGGATCGTATGCGGTTGAGGCGGCGAGCTCGAAGGCCGACGTAACACGCGGGGATAGAAGCAATCCTGAATCGGACGGCGTGGCGATCGATATTCGCGACGCTTCAAGCGTAGACAAAGCGTTTGCGGCCACCAGGCCGGATGGGATTTTGTTGCTGGCCGCAATGGCGGATATCGACAAGTGCGAAGCGCAGCCGGGAGAGGCATTCGCAATCAATGTGCAGGGCGCAGAGCATGTAGCCAGAGCATGCGCGCGCAGCGGAGCACGGCTGGTGTTTGCGTCAACCGGAGCGGTCTTCGATGGGTTGAAGCAGGGGTATGGGGAAGACGACGACGTGAGTCCGATCAGCGTGTACGGAAAGACCAAGGTCGAGGCCGAGGAGATTGTGCGCGCCTTGACGCCGTCGGCTGCGATTGTTCGTTTGTCGCTGGTGATTGGCTGGGCGCGCCGGCACGGTACGAACTCCATGCTGAATACTCTGCGTGAACGGTGGCAGGAGGGCAACGCCGTGTCGTTTCCGGTTGCGGAGGTGCGGAATCCGGTTCATGCCGCATCGGCCGCAGAGGCGATGGCATCTTTGCTCGTGGAACATCGCGAAACGCGTGGTGTTTTTCATGCGGGATCGTCGGACGCGATTTCGCGCTATGAGTTGGGACGAAGATTGGCGGAGCGGATGAACGTGCGCGACGACTTAGTGAAGCCGCAGACGGAAATTTCTCCCGGAAGAGCGCCGCGCGGCGCGCATCATTTTCTATTGCCATGGAAACTCCAGAAGCTTCTGGGAACGAAAGCTCAATCAAGTGAACAGGTCATCGAGGGGTGTTTTGCATGAAGCTGCCCAAGGCAGTTGATGAATTAGAGTTCAGCCACGGGGCTGTCTATGGGGTCGAAGAGCGCGAGGCGCTACTCGAGGTATTGAGCGCAGGCGCGCCTTCGTGCGGCGCTGCGGTGAAGCGTTTTGAGGAGGCCTTCGCAGAGTTCTGCGGCGCCGAGTATGGATTAGGAGTTACGTCGGCAACCACGGGTTTGCAACTGGCAATGATTGCGGCCGGCGTTGGACCGGGCGATGAAGTGATTACGACTCCGATCAGTTGGATCTCGACGGCGAATGCGGCAGCGGCGCTTGGCGCGAAGGTGGTCTTCGCGGATGTCGATCCGGGCACGTTGAATCTTGATCCGGCGTCTGTCGCCGAGAAGATCACCGACAAGACGAAAGTGATTCTTCCGGTGCATCTCTACGGGCAATGCTGCGATATGGACGCACTGAATGCGCTGGCCGAGCCGCGTGGCATCGTCGTAGTGGAGGATGCAGCGCATGCGGCGGGCGCGGAGTACAAGGGGCGCAAGGCCGGCGCCCTCGGCGATATCGGAGTCTTCAGCTTTCATCAGCAAAAGAACATGGTGACGCTGGGTGAAGGCGGCATGGTTACGACTTCGAACCGCAAGCTCTATGAGCGGATGCTTTCGTATCGCTCCTTGTGCTGCCTGACCTACGATCCGAAGGGCAAGTATCTGCCGATTGATGAGACCGTTCATCCGATGGGGAAGCGCTACTGGTATCTCGATTTTGACGAGATCGGCTTCAACTATCGCATGACGGATGCGCAGGCGGCGGTGGGTCTGGTGCAGCTTGGAAAGCTGGATTCATTCAACGCGCGGCGCATCGAGATCGCGAAGAAGTACACGTGTGGCTTGCGCAACATTCCCGGATTGATGTTGCCCCATGTGCAGCCGGAGTGCAAACACGTCTACCATGTGTACGCGCTGCTGGTGGAGCCGGAGTTTCGGCTGAACAAAGAAGATTTCATGTGGGAGCTGTACACAGAGAAGAAGATTAAAGTCTGGTCGCACTACATGCCGATTCACTTGACCACGGCGTATCGCAAGCTGGGCCATGGGCCGGGCGAGTGTCCGATTGCCGAAGAGCTGTTCGGTAAATATGTCAGCCTTCCGATTCATCCCAGGATGACGGAAGACGCGATTCAATATGTGATTCGCAGCGTGCGGGAGCTGGCGTGAGCTCATTCATTGAAAGGGTGGGCGAGATTCGCGGACGGGAACAATTCTTCTCGTCCTCGCTCCCTATTTATGTGAGCCGCGCGCCGGGCCGCCTTGATTTGATGGGCGGCAACGTCGATTACACGGGCGGGCTTGTGTTTCAGAGCACGATCGCCGAGGCGACGTGGGCGGCGGCGCAGGTGCGCAGCGATCAGCGGATTGTGTTGTGGAATCCGCAGATGGCTCCGGAGGGATGGCAGGAGCGCGTCGAATATTCTCTCGATGAATTGAGCGACGAGGCGGCGGTGCGCGCATTGGTGAATCGCGATGTAACCGTGCGCTGGACCGCATATGTTCTGGGAGTGTTCTATTGGTTGCGCGTGAACTATGCGGATCGGATCCGCTCGGGGGCGAATGTCTACATCGCATCCGAAGTTCCACTCAACAAGGGCGTCAGTTCGTCGGCTGCGGTCGAAGTGGCCACGATGAGGGCGGTAGCCAAATGCTACGGCATCGATCTTGGCGGGATCGAATTGGCCGAAGCATGCCAGTGGACGGAGAACGTGATTGCCGAGTCGGCGTGCGGCATCATGGATCAGGCTGCTTCGGTGCTGGGCGATGAGGGATGCATGCTGCCGCTGCTGTGCCAGCCGTGCGCGCCGCGGCCGTTGGTCAAGCTTCCGAAAGGGCTGCGATGTTGGGCGATTGACTCCGGCGTGCGTCATGCAGTGACGGGCATCGAGTATGAGGCCGCACGCGCCGCGGCTTTTGTCGGCTACGCGCTGATCTGCCAACGCGAGGGTCTGACGTTCACAAAGGATGAGGTCGGAAGGATTCCACGGTTTGTCGAGCCGCGGTGGAATGGGTATCTGTCGAACATCGCGCCATCGCAGTTTCGGTCTAAGTATGAAGAGCGGTTGCCGCAGACGATGGCCGGCGAGGCGATTCTTGCGGCCGGACTCGTTCACCCTGATCCGTTCACTGCGATTCGCCCCGGAGTGATCTATCGGGTGCGTGCATGCACGCGCTATGCGGTCGAAGAGAACCAGAGGATTGAGGCGTTCGTGGAGTTGGCGCGGGGCGCAGGCGCTGAGCCATCGGATGATGTGTGCCGGTTGATGGGCGACCTGATGTTTCAGTCGCACTGGTCATATACCGAGTGCGGTTTGGGATGTGAAGCGACGGACTTGTTGATCGAGCTTGTGCGCGAGGAGTGCGGGCGGGGCAAGTTATTCGGCGCAAAGATCACGGGCGGCGGTGGTGGTGGCACGGTGGCCGTGCTAGGCGCCGAGGATGGGCAGGCGGCGTTCGATCGCGTGATCGATCGCTATGCAGCGGCGCGCCGCGCAAGGCCGTATGTGTTCACGGGCAGTTCGCAAGGCGCGGACCGCTTCGGAGTTCGCACGATTGAGGCGGAGGCATGAGCTCAACGACGACAGCGGTCTCCAAGAAAAAAAGCACGGTTTGGTATTTCCTGCTGCTGGCGCTGGCGTCGCTGATGTGGTCGGCGCAGGGAACCGCGGTCAAGGTGCTGGACCGTAATCTTGGTCCGATCGCGATTACGTTTCTGCCGTTCTATATCACGACGGTTCTGTTCATTCCGTTGTTGCTGAAGATGCGCCGAGAGAATCCGTCGGCGCCGCATCCAACCGCGCGCGACTGGGGCCAGTTTATCGTCGCCGGCGTAGCCGGGCAGGTGGTGGCGCAGTTGGGCATGACGTGGGGCGTGAGCAAATCACTCGCGTCGAATGGCGCAATTCTCAATTTGCTGATTCCGGTAATGAGCGCGGTACTGGCGTCACTGCTGCTGAAAGAGAAACTGACCACGCTCCGCATTGGATCGCTTGTAGTTGGTTTGGCGGGCGTGGGGCTGATGTCTCTCAGCGATCTTAAGCAGGCGTCGTTCGGCGACCTGCACTTTCTTCTTGGGAATTTGCTGATCCTATGCGGCTGTCTTGGTTCTTCGTTCTACAACGTGTATTGCAAAGGGCTGATGCAGCGGTTTACGGAGATTGAGATTCTGATCTTCAGCTACATTACGGCGTCGATTGCCAGCCTGCCGCTGCTGATCTGGGTTGAGCCGTTTTCGTTTCGCAGCTTTCAGGGGTTCGATTGGCGGAGCTGGTCGGCGTTCGCGTTTCTGGCGCTGTTCATGTATGGCGCGTCGATGCTGCTGTTCTTCAAGGCGCTGCAGCATCTCGACGTGACAACTGCTTCGGCGTCGTTGTATCTGGTTCCGGTCTTCGGGGTTTTGATCGCCTTCTCGTTTCTTGGCGAACATCTGAACGTGATGGAGTTAGCAGGCGCGGGGATCGTGCTGCTGGCGACCATTCTGGTGATGAAATATGACACGAGTTACTAAGTTTTGTCGGACCTGGCTGCTTCCGTTCTTTGCCGTGACGCTGCTGTTTGCGCAGACGCCCAAGCCGTTTCCCGTCGTTTCAACTGTAGATGAGCCGGAGATCGCGGGGCGGCCCGTGCAGCTTGACGCGAAGGGAAAGCTGCTACCGTTTCCGATGCCTGATAACATCGGCTACTCGTACTCATCGCACGTGCTAACGCAGTGGACAATTCTGTGGGATCAGTACAACCGGCAGCGGCTTCATTATTACTATTGCTGCTTCGACTTTGACCGCACCACGTTTGAGATGGCGCCGGATAAGCACTGGGCTAACTCGACTGGATATCTGCGGGCGATGCTGCAGGGATTTATCGAGCGGCTCTATCCGTACACGGGCGACGAGCGCACCGTCACCTTTCTCCAGGATTTCTTCGACTACGAGTTAGAGAATGGACTCACGCCGAAGGGGTATGCATACTCACAGGTTCCGTATGCGTCGGCGAATCCCGGAGCGTTGCGCTACACGGGATGGAGCCAGCACGGCGAGGATTACATCGAGCCGCACGTGGTGGGCGAGGATGGATACGCCTATCTGCGGCTGTATGAGATGACCGGCAATACCAAATACTTGGAAGAGGCGATTCGCTGCGCCGATGCTTTGGTGAAGAACTTTCAGCCGGGCGATGAGACGCATTCGCCGTGGCCGGTGCGCTGTTATGGGCGCGACGGCAGCGCTCCTGGCGGGCCGATGGGCGTGTATTCGGCCAACGTGATTGAGCCGATCATGCTCTTCGACGAGTTGATGCGGTTGAAGCTCGGCGATGTGGCCGGATATGCGCGCGTGCGCGAGGGCTCGTGGGAGTGGTTCAAGAAGTATCCGCTGACGACGAACACATGGGTGGGGTACTTCGAAGATGTTTCTCCGACGATGGAGAACATGAACCAGGTGATCCCGCTGGAGTTTGCGCGCTATGTTCTCTTGAATCCAGATAAGGATCCGGAGTGGCGCGAACACGCGGCGAAGCTGATCGACTGGGTGAAGACCACCCCAAAGTGGCCTAAGTACATCGTGCATGGGGCGACGGTGACGACGGAGCAGGGTAGCGGTGGAACTGACTTCTGTTGTAACTTGCCCGACCAGTGCTGCGACAGCCACACGTCGAGACTGGCCGCAACCGAGGCGCTCTTCTATGCGATGACAGGCGACATCGCGTACAAGGAGATGGCGTACCGGTCGTATAACTGGGTGACTTACTTTCAGGGATTGTCAAGGGGAGCGGCGACCCCATTTGGCACCCAATGGTGGTTTACCGATCAGTTCGCGGACGGTCCTCGACGATTAATGGACGCCTTCTGGGCTGTGCCCGAGTGGGCGCCAGAGGACGAGTCGCACTTACTCGGGTCAAGCTCGGTCGTGACTCACATCGCCTATGGAAGAGGCTCCGTGACTTATTCGACCTTCGACCCGCATTCGGTGGATGTGTTGCGGCTGGACTTTGCGCCGAGCTCGATCATGGCCGACGGCGTTGCGATGCAGTCGCGGCCGAAGCTCGATGGCGAAGGCTATGTGTTCGACACGACGACGCGCGTGTTGCGGATTCGGCATGACGCGGCGCGGTCGATCAGTATTCAAGGCGAGGGGGGGCAGTTTCCGTCGCTATTCGTCACGTTTGACGCGCCGCACCTGCCGGCCGAGACCGTGCTCGATGGGCAGTATCCTTCGGGCGTGATCGACTGGGGCTCGGGGGCGTGGCGGATTCATGTGCCGAACGGGGCCTTCGGTTCTTTCAACCTTGCGCTGGCCGATCCGGCGGCCAAGACTGCCGTGTTTCGTTTCTATGCGCCGCGGATTTTTGTGGGAGTGGATGTCTACAACGGAGGAGTGTCCGAAGCTACGGTCACGATTCATTCGCCGGAGATTCGCGAGAGTTCCTACGCGATCAAGCCGGGCGAAGTGAAGCGCATTCGCACGGGGTGGCGCGATCCGAGCACCGCGGTTGTGTTCGATTTGAAGAATGGCGAGGGGCTCGAGTTCGACAACCTCGCGTACCGGTTCGATCCCGGCGAACGGTGAAGCGCATTCATTGTCCTTTCGCCGGGAGAAGAAATCGATCTGATAGAGTCTCTCATTGAGATGAGAAATTCAAACGTCGAGGCGCCGCAGAGCTCGGCAGACCGCCAGGGCGAGCTGCTGCTTTTTATCAAGGAAAGAGGCAACGCATCGATTGCCGAGATGGCGGAGCAATTCGCTGTTTCGGAGATGACGGTGCGCCGGGTTTTGTACAAGCTCGCCGACGCCGGACTGGTGATCCGCACGCCAGGCGGCGCGATGGCCGCGCCTTCGGGCTCGTTCGAGCGCAGTTTCATTGAGCGGTCAGAGAAGATGGCCGGCGCAAAAGAGGCCATCGGGCGCGAGGCGGCGAGTCTGGTGCAGGACGGGGAGACGATCGTTCTCGATTCGGGCACGACGACGCGCTACATCGCGCGCTATCTGGCGACGAAGAAGAACATCACAGTGATGACAACGTCGCTGGCGGTGCTTGAGGAGTTGGCGGGCAGCCA
>DATHNJ010000206.1:0-4058 GCA_035486155.1 Occallatibacter sp.
CACCTTCGGAGAGGAATTCGGCGAAGACTTTTACAAGTCGGTCACGCTCGACGCGACGCTCGATTGCCACGACGTGATCGGCGGAACAGCACGCAAGCGCGTGCGTCAGGCTCTCGATGAAGCATCGGCGCGCGTCCAATCTCTCACGCAGGAGGCCGTCTATGCGGGTGCGTAAGGCTCTTCTGCACGACGCGTCCAACATCTACGACCTGGTCAACTCGCTCTCCGGAGACGGCACGCTGCTCAAGCGCCCCTTCGCCGAGATCTGCGAGAACATTCGCGACTTCACCATCGCCGAGTCCGACTCCGGCGTCTTCCTCGGCTGCGGCGCCCTGCATCTCTACGGCCCGCACCTGTCCGAAGTGCGCTCTATCGTCGTGAAGCCGGAAGCCAAAGGCCAAGGCGCCGGCGGGCGCATTCTCGGCGGCTTGATCGAAGAGGCCGAAGAAAACGGCATTCAATCCGTGTGCCTGTTCACACGCATCCCCGACTTCTTTTTCAAATTCGGATTCCGCATCGTCGAAGACAAAGCGGAGCTGCCCGACAAGATCTTTAAGGACTGCCAAAGCTGCCCTCGCCTTCACCGTTGCGATGAAGTCGCCATGGTGCGCGGCCGCATTCCCCGCATCTCGATCCTCGGACCGCGCCACGAAGCGCAGGAACTCGTCCGTCTCTCCGGCTGAGGGGACTACTCGTCCGGAGAGTCGCGGCCTTTGGCCGCACGGTGGACTATTTCGTGACGCCCGATTTGGATTTTGCAGCGGGACCTGTGTCGAAAAGCAGTCCGACAGCGCTTAAGACCAGCACAGCGAACGCCGCCAGAACCGCCTTCGTCCGAAGCGTCAGAAAGATCGTTGCCCCCACGCTGACGCAGTAGCCGAACACTGAACACGTCCGCCAGTTGAGCATCGAGTATGCCGCCAGATAGCCGACAGCAATCATCGCATGCATCAAAACCTGCGTCCTCGGCGGCTTCGCAAAGAGAAAAACAAAAAAGCTCAGAAACGGCAAAAGACAGTAGAGCGTCGATATGACTGTATCGATACGAAAGTCGAGCCCATAGAGATTCCACACGCCGTGCAGCGAAACAAATAAGGCGCACACGCCAGTCACTATGCGTAGAGCAAGCCAAGGCAATTGACGCATCTTCATTCTTCTCCAAGTATCGACGCCCAGACAAACTACCTGCCCGTCGTCATACTCTAAGGCTACAGATGAGGCTTCCGTTCGTCATGAGAAAGATCGCCGCAGGCAGCGTAGCAATTGTATTGCTGGCGGCTCACGCGGTAGCGCGCGCCGCCGACCCGCCACCCGATGAGGCAACCGCCATTCGCCGCGTCGACGCCGCTGTGCAGGCCCGCGTCAACCGGATCGCCGGCTACACCGTCACCGAGCGCTACGCCGTCTATCGCGGCAAAGACGAAACCCATCCCGTCGCCGAGATGACGGTGAAGACGACCTATCGCCGCGAAACCGGCAAGAGCTACCAGGTCGTCTCGCAAAGCGGATCTTCGTTGATCCGCCGTCTTGGGCTCGATCCGCTGCTGGAGCGGGAGAAAGAGATCAATCAGCCCAGCGAAGTGGCCCACTCCTGGATCACGTCGGCGAACTACGACATGAAGCTCAAACCGGGAACTCAAACCCTCAACGGACGCGAATGCCTCGAGTTCGCCATCACGCCGAAGAGAAAAGCGCCCAACCTGGTGGCCGGCAGCGTGTGGGTCGACGCCAAGGACTTCACAATCGCCAAGCTCGAAGGCATAGCCTCCAAAGCGCCGTCGGTGTTCGCCGGCGAAACCCACATGATGCGTCAGTACGCATACGTAGACGGCTTCTCCATGGCGACTCACGCGCGCGCCGAATCGACGACGTTTCTGTACGGCAAGACGGTCGTCACAATCGATTACAGCGGCTACAACCTTGAACTCAAGCCGTGAAGCCGGTGGTGTGGAACGTTTCTGCACTATACTGAGCGCGTGACGCCCCTCTTCGGCGACTGGAAGCTTACCGCGGCCCTTGGCTCCTGCCTGGTGCTCGGGCTGCGCCACGGCTTCGACTACGACCACCTCGCAGCCATCTCCGACATCACCGCCGTCCAGAAAAATTGGTGGAGCGGGCTGCGCCTCGGCATGACCTATGCACTCGGGCACGCCTTCACGGTCGTAGCTCTCGGCGTCGCGGTTCTGCAGCTTCACATGGGTCTGCCGAGCGGCCTGGATCACTGGATGGAGCGCCTGATCGGGCTGACCTTGATCGTGCTGGGCATCGGCGTCGTCGCCGGCATCCTCCGCAAAGACGCGCATGGGCACGCGCACAGCCGCATTGAAAGCCGGCTGGCGATCGCCATCAACGGCGTGCTGTGGCTGGCTTGGCGCGTGCGGCGAACCTGGAATCCGGCAGCGCCGAAACCGGAACGCTTCCAGTGGATGTACACCGGCAAATCGGTGTTCCTGATCGGCGTGCTGCACGGCGTGGGCGCCGAAACGCCGAGCCAACTGGCGCTGTTTTTCCTGACGGCGAACCTGGGCGGCGCCTCACGCGGCATGCTCGGACTCGCTGCATTCGCCATCGGCCTGGTGGCGATGAACGCCCTCATGACGGCCTCGCTGGGCGGCGCCTTTGGCGCGAGCGGACATCATCCCCGCTTCTACCACGCGATCGCCTGGACCGGAGCGATCTATAGCTGCGGGATCGGGCTCATCTTCCTGCTGGGAATCTCAGATAAGCTGCCCGCACTAGGTTAGCGGCTATTCCTCAACTAAAACTTCAAAGCTGGCTCGGTTCAGTCGGCCGCGGCTTCCGGCGTCCGCGCTACCGGATTCTCGCGTTCCAATTCCTCATCCATCGCTCTAAATATTTCCTGCTCATCTTTGAAATGAAAAGAATTCGGCGTCCCAACGGGCCCAAGGCGCTGTTCTGCGCGCGCTAGCAGCGTGAGATCGCGCTTATCCACGATGCGCAGGCCCTTCGCCAGCAGCCGAGCGCGAATTTCCTCCTCGGAAAGCGTATGCGGATCAGCAACGGACCCCACATACTCAATCGCCCGGCGCGCGCCTTCTTCCCCATCGTGACGGGCCAGGCCAGCCAGGCCGGTGCTGGCCTTGCGCGCCCAGCCTACGACGAATTGCCCCAGCCGATCCGCGCCGCTCGCCGGGTCCCACACCTGAAAGGACGCGGCATTGGCATGCCCTGCATCGGGACGCGTAGCGTAGCCGTCCGGCCCCATCGGCAAGCCAATCTGCGGATCGTGCGTGTCTCCGATCGCAAACAAAACCGTGTCGACATCGAGCGCAGAGGTCGAGTCGGTCACACGCGCCGACGTGCTCCCATCTGCCTTGAGAACAAGTTCATTATCCGCGACGATCATCTGCGTAACGCGGCCCGCGCCATCAGAGACAAAGGATTTCGGCGAAGACAGAAACCGGAATGACAGGCGCGCCGAAGTTGGCGCCGTAGGCGTCTCGTGCAAATGAGGAAAATGCTGCGCGATCACCTTCTCCGGCAAAACATCCTGGCCCGCCGCAGCGCAACGGTCCTTCACCCGCTCCAACTCCGCAACCAGATCCGCGCGCGAGATAAACGGCTCCACATGCTCGATCTCTTTCTTGTCGAACTTCACCTCGAGCGGTCCGCGGCGAGCCACAATCACCACGCTCTCGGTCTGCCCTTCCGGCTTGTCCAGTAGCAGCCAGCGCGCCACGTCGATAGCCACGTTCCCGACCCCGATCACGGCGATCCGACGATAAGACGAAAAGTCACGCGTAACATGAGATTCAAGCTGGTTGTAGTTGTAAACAAAGTCTTTCGAGGCATAGACGCCGAGCGCGTCCTCACCGGGCAAACCCAGGCTCTTGGCGCCTTGCGCCCCGGAAGCAAAGACGATGGCCGCCGGGCGAAACGACTCCAGTTCGGCTAGTGAGATGTCATACGCAGCGCCGATCTGCACATGGCCGAAATAGTGAACATTGGGCAGGGCGAGAGCCTGGTCGAACTGCTTGCGCAGCCCGGTCTTCATCTTGTTCTTGAGGGGGTAGATGCCGTACTGGGCCAAACCGCCT
>DATHNJ010000207.1:0-24708 GCA_035486155.1 Occallatibacter sp.
GGCAGCTCCATGCCGGTGCGCGCGCCGAAGCCAAAGTCGCGAATGTACTGGTAGAACCGGTCTTGCCCGACCTTCAAGGCCATCTTGACGGCGGCGACGTCGCTCGAACGCGCCAACGCAGTAGCAACAGTCACGACGCCCAGACCGCGGTCGCTCTTGTCGTCGTGAATCACGCGGCCGGCAAGTGTAATCTGTCCGCCCTGGCAATCGACCATGTCGTCGGGCTTGGCGACGTTGGCGTCGAGAGCCGAAGCATAAGTAACGAGCTTGAAGACGGAGCCCGGCTCGTAGACATCGCTAACGGCATGGTCCTTGAGCAGCTTTGAAGTTGTGTGACGAAAGTCGTTGGGATTGAAGGTCGGCCGAATCGCGAGCGCAAGAATCTGGCCGGTGTGCACATCCTGCACAACGATGGTGCCGTTGTCGGCGTGCGTCTTCTCCATCGCGTGATCCAGCGCGGTCTCCGCCATGTACTGGACGTTTTCGTCAATGGTGAGCTCGAGGTTCTGGCCGGGCTCCGGTTCGCGCTCAATCGAGCCAAGCACGTGGCGGCGCGCGTCGATGGCGGTGAGCATGTGGCCGGACGCGCCATGCAGACGCGAATCGAATTTTTGCTCGAGGCCGCCGAGGCCGTTATCGTCGATGCCGACGTAACCCAGCGCCTGCGCGGCGATATCGCCGTTGGGATAGAAGCGTTGAAATTCCTTCTGGAAATAGACGCCGTCAAGATTCAGAGCGCGTACGCGCGCGGCGACTTCGGGCGTGACGCGGCGGGCGATCCAGGCAAAGCCGTGCCCGTTGTCGAGACGCTTCTCGATCTCTTTTTCCGAGGTCTGCGCGTCGGCGGGATCGACATGCGTTATGCCGGCAAGCGTACGCGCGAGAGTAGCTTTGTCCTTGTCGTCGATTTCGTTAGGGACGGCGTAGATGGAGTCGACCTGCACGGTCATGGCGAGCTCGCGCATATTGCGGTCGTAGAGAATGCCGCGGCGCGGGGCCACTTCAAAGGTGCGCTGCTGCTGCTTCTGCGCCCGTTCTATGTATTCGGAGTGATGGACGATCTGCAGCCAGAAGAGGCGGACGGTGATGGCCAGGGCCCAAAACGCGAAGAAAGAGCAGACGAGCCAAAAGCGCCGCTGCTTCATCAGGGTGGTTCGGGTTGTCGCGCCGCGCATACGCGCGGCGCGAGGTTGGACTGACTGCATGATGGGGGAGGATGTAACTGTACTCGCCATCTAGTTTAGTGGGTCCGACTCTATTTAAGCGGGGGAGGGGCTGTGAATTGTGCGTACACCGGGGCGCTGGTCTCAGGCTGCGCCGTGGAGTGCACAACTTGACTTGGGTCAGGCGAAGCCATGCCCATTTGCCGCGCAAGACCGTCGATGCGGCTGGGCTGCGAGAGCTGCGCTTCCGTTAAACGAAGTTGGCGATTGTCTTCGCGCAGCTGATCGAGCTGCTGCTTTTCCGATTCGACGCGGTAGGAGCCTTCAATGGCGCTGAAGTGCTGCAGACCGTAGATCATGATCAGCGAAAACAACACCGTCGCCGTCGCAGCGAAGACGCGCATCTGGCGCACGCGCACCGGATCGGACGCCTTCACCAGGCGGGTGTTGTCAAAGTGCCGAGTGAACATCACCTCGGGCGTACGAACGCCGCGGCGGCGCGACGCCTGCTGCGCCATCAGTTCAGCGTTATGGTTGGCAACATGTACGGGCCAGCTTTGCGCCGGAGCCAGATCGAAGGTTGTGGTGCATGCCGCCATGGTTGCTCCTTACAGTCGCTTCACAGTTCGTAGTTCTTAGTTCACAGTTCACAGTTCTTAGTTTTGGGTTCTTAGTTCTATCGCGGCCTTCAGTCTTTAGCCTCTGAGCTCATCAGAAGACTCGCTGTAAACTAAGAACTACGAACTCTGAACTGTCTCCCCGCCGCTCTTAACTTCGCGCTCCTTGAGCGCGGGTTACGGTTGATCTCTTCCTCGTCCGGCGTGACCGGCTTCTTTGTCAAAACTTCCCAGATCTTGTTGTGCGCGCCGTCGCGCAGGCTGTCTTTCGCAATGCGATCTTCCAACGAGTGAAAACTGATGACGACCAGGCGGCCTGAGGGCTTAAGCAATGCTGGCGCGGCCTCGAGCAAATCGCGGATCTCATCCAGTTCGCGGTTTACGAAGATACGGAGCGCTTGAAAGGTTCTCGTCGCAGGATGAATTCGGTCCGATTTCATTGCCGGAGCGGCAGTGGCGATGATGCGGGCTAGTTGCCCTGTCGTCGTCACTGGCCGCCCCCGAACAATGGCTCTGGCGATTCTCCGCGACCTCCTTTCCTCTCCGTTTTCGTAAATGAGGTCTGCGAGCTCATGCTCGTTCGCCTCATTCACCACTTGTGCGGCGGTCGTTCCCTGGCGCGTGTCCTGACGCATATCCAGGGGGCCGTCCGTCGAAAAGCTGAATCCTCTGTGCGGCTCGTCGAACTGCAGGCTGCTGGCGCCAAAGTCGGCGAGCAGACCGTCGAGCGAGGCCGGCGGCACATGCCGCGCAATCGAACTGAAGGCTTCGCCGATCAGCGTGATCTTCGGCGCCTGTGAGCCGAGCCCTGCGGCCAGCTCATCAAGTCTGGCTTTCGCAAGCGCCATCGCTTCCGGATCGCGATCGAAGGCGATCAGATGGCCTTGCGGGCCGAGCCTGCGGACAATCTCCGAAGAGTGCCCTGCGAGTCCGAGCGTGCAGTCGGCGATGGTTGCGCCGGGTCGCACATGGAGGAACTCAATCGCATCTTGTAAAAGAACCGGCGTATGCCGTTCATTTGGCTTCGTCATACGCTCCCCCTAGGGGGTGATACTGCCTGGTGAATACTGCCGGGCCGATACTTCCTAGCCGTTCAAAATCGCCGCGACCTTCTGCTTGGCTTCCAGTGAGATTTCGCCGTTCGGCGGCATCTGCTGCTTCTCGAAGGACTCCGCGTTGTGCACATCAATGAACGTGACCTTACCCATCACGTTGACTTCGGCGTCGAGCTTGGCCTTGCTGCGCAGAATCTGCGGAAGCAGGACCCGGCCCTGGCTATCGATCTCCACCTGGTGGCCGTAAAAGTTCACGACGTTCAGGTACTGTTCCACTGCCGGATCGAGGGAGCTGACCTTGGTCAATTTCTGCTCGATCTTTTCCCATTCGGGCAGCGGATAAATCTCGGCCGACTTCCCGTTCGTGCTGGTGATGAAGTACTGCGTCACGCTGGCGGCATCGAGCAGGCTCTTAAAGGCGGCAGGAATCTTAAGCCTTCCCTTTTCATCGACTTTTGCCTGATGATTGCCGCGAAACATAGTCTTCCTACCAAACTTGCGGGCCCAGTCATCCGAAATCGAGGCGCCAAGGCAGGTTCATCAAGAACCTTCAGAGACTTGGCGCAATTCGTTCGGGTGTAGATTAGAGAGATTCGGGTGCATTCGGGTCCCGGTTAGTCCCCAACCATCCACTCAGCTCTACTTTTGACCACTTTCGGGATAATAGCCGACTCCGAGATTTGCGCCTACACGAAAAATCAGTGAACTGTGGAGAAAAGTAACGTTTGCAGCTAGATATGGGCAGTTTTTAAAGGATAAATTCTGTATATAGAGCTAGCGAGCGATCTCAACCACAATATCTAGTGTTTAGAGTTATGGTTCCGGCGCCCCTGAAGGCTCTTTCCAATTGAGACGAGAGAGTGTAAAGGGGAATAAAAAGCGAAATCAGACAGCTTGAGAGCTGGATGCAGCGCTTTTCTCGACGTCGGAGGGCTTGCGGCGGAGAGCGACCACCTTCAAAAGATAGATGAAGACCAGGGTATTGATCACCAGCAGGGCAATGCGCACCCAGGTGACATGGCGAATGACCTCGAAGACCTCCCAAGGCAAAAAAGAAGCCGTGATGACGAGGGTGAGCAGCTCGCCCCAGGCCTTTTCGAGGTAGAGACCGGTTCCCTCGGCAAGGCTGAGGGCTGCGTAGCTGAAGGCGACGGCCCCGATGCGTCGCAGGATGGGATCGTCGATGAGCGAGGCCTTCTCGAGAAGGAAGTTAACCAGGCGCGATTCTGGACTGAAGTGGAGCGAATCGCGCAGATCTTCGAAGACGTCACCCACGTCTTTGTGCAGCAGCCGCAACGCGCCGATGCCAACCGCGAAGAAGAGCGCCGCCTGAAGGCCTTTGTAGATGGCGATCAGGATGAGCACTTTGTTGTGTTGTTTCTTCTGCTGCGCCATCGGCGCTACGGTTCCGATCATGATTCCGCAGCCCGGAACGTGCACGAGCCGTGCTCTTATCTTACGTCAGGTTTGGAAGCAAAGTTCGGAGGCGTAAACGCGGCCGTACCGTTGACGGCGGCAAGCTTTACTTCTTGAGGTGGAGCAGAGCATCGCGATCGACAACATTGCCGTCCATGATGAGGGTGGTGATGCGGCGGGCGTTCCAGACATTGGTGGTGGGGTCGGAGTCGAGGACAAGGATGTCGGCGCGGCGGCCGGGAGCGATGAGGCCGAGCTCGGTCCAGCCAAATTGCATGGCGTAGTTGTTGGTGGCGGCGGCGAGGGCTTCGCGCGGCGAGAGACCCAGGCGCACGAGCATTTCGAGCTCGGTGTGTTCGGATATGCCGGGGAAGGAACCCAAGACGGGCGCACCCGATGCGGCAAGGTAATGCGGAGAGGAGTTGAAGAGAGTTTCGTTGATCTGCCAGAGACGCGTGGCGGCCTGCTCGGCTTTCTTGCGCTGCCCTTCCTCGAGCCATCGCTGCGCAGCGCCGGGCAGGCGGCGCGTCCACGGCGAGAGCGGATAGTTCATTTCGCCTGTCGCGCGATCGGGCGGGTCGAACATGTGCGCGGGATCGAGCAGGGAGGCCGCGGGCTCAAGCCAGAGATTGCGGTGCCCCGGCAACTGCTGAAAGTAAAGGCTGAAGGTGGGCATGAGCGCCGCATGGTGCGTAGCGATGAAGCGGGCATAGGCGCGCACATGTGAATCGCCGGGCGGCAGATGCTCGGAGTAGTCGTAGGCGGTGACAGCCGCGGAGCCGGTGGGGTCATCGACGAGAGGACGCTGCAGTTCGTCGGGGATGACGCCGAGCTCGTAGCGGCTCATGTGCAACAGGGAGTCGACGCCGGCCTCGATGCCGACGCTGTAGGGCGTGGCGATGAACTCGCCGTAGGTGATGAGGTTGAGCTGGCGGGCGTGAGAGATGATCCACTGCGTATTGGCGGCGGTGATGTCGCCGCCGATCCAGATCACGCGCGTGCCGAGGTGAGCTGTGTCTTCAAGCTGGCGGGCGGTGTCTTCGGGACTAAGCTCGATGGGACGCGCGCCTTCGCGAAGTTTCGGCGCCCACTCCGGCTGATTAGCGAGCAGGCTCCAGTCGTCCGTGGTTCCAACGGAGTCGAGCAGATAAAGATGCGGCTTGGGGTTGGCCGTCGTATCAATGTGGCCGCGGCGCGCATCGGCGCTGGCGACTACCGTGGTGACGCCCATATAAAGGAAGGCGTTGGCCTGGCCCTGGGAGTTCATGCCGGCAAAGCCATCGATCAGGCCTGGGATGAGGAATTTTCCAGTGCAATCGATGATGCGCGCATTTTTAGGGATGGGGATGTCGGTGCGGGCGCCGACGGCGGAGACGCGGCCGCTATCGATAATGACAATCGAATCGGCCAGATCGTGAGCGGAGCGACCCCAGTTGGCGACGTCTATGAGCGTAGCGCCCACAAGAACCAAGGGGGGCGGTTGCGGGGCCGGTGGGGAAGCGACCTGCGGGATTGGCTGCGACCAGGCAAGAACAGCGGCTGAGATCGATCCACAGATCCAAGCCTGAAAGAAGCAAAGAGGTCGCATACAAAGGTCTGATGAGGATTGTCGCACAGTAGGTAGAGTGCGGATGTCAATCGAGGTAAGTTAGGAGATACGCCATTAACTAAACGGCCCTCTACCGTAACTCCGATGGCGATGCCTATCGATTGCCACTCTAGCTCGCCACCAACGTAGGCCGTTTGCGTCCAGCCAGCAGCGGCAGCACTTCAGCGAAGGCCGCGTCAACGGAAACCCCATGCTTGGCGCGCAGAGCTTCGACTTTGCCGTGCTCGATAAACTGGTCGGGCCAGCCGATGCGGACGACGGGGATCGACACGCCCATCTCGTCGAGGGCTTCAATGACGGCGGAGCCGAAACCACCCATCTTCACGTGATCTTCAAAGGTGACGAAGGCGGCGACGCGACGCGCGTAGAGGTCGAGCATCGCGCGGTCGAGCGGTTTGACGAAGCGCGGATTGATGACCGCAGCAGAGAAGCCTTCGCGATCGAGTCGCGCGCCAAGCTCCTGCGCCATCGTGATCATCGGCCCGAGACCGAGGATGGCGACATCGGCGCCGTCGACCAGAACTTGAGCCTTTCCGACAGGCAGAGCAACAGGCGCAGGCTTGCGTTCGACGCCCGCCACCGCGCCGCGCGGGTAGCGAATGGCGCTGGGTCCAGGCAGATCGAGCGCGGTCTTCATCATGTCGGCCAGTTCGTCTTCGTCTTTGGGCGACATCAGCGTCATCTCGGGGATGCCGCGGAGATACGCGATGTCGAACAGGCCGTGATGCGTCGGTCCGTCGTCGCCGGAAAGCCCTGCGCGGTCCATGCAGAAGACGACGGGAAGCTTTTGCAGCGCGATGTCGTGCACGATGGGATCGAAGGCGCGCTGGAGGAATGTTGAGTAGATAGCGCAAACGGGACGGAAGCCGCGCGTGGCCATCCCCCCGGCGAAGATGACGGCGTGCTCTTCCGCAATGCCGACGTCGAAGTAGCGGCGCGGATGCGCGGGACGAAATAGATCGAGGCCGGTGCCGTTGGGCATGGCGGCAGTGATGGCGACGACGCGTGGATCGGCGTCGGCAAGCTGCACCAGCGTCTTGGCAAAGGCTTCCGAATACGTCGTCTGCCCGGCAAGAGTCTTGCCGGTCTCCGGATCGTACGGCCCGAGGCCGTGAAACTTTTTCTGCAGATCGAGCGCGGGCTGAAAGCCCCGGCCTTTCTCCGTGAGGATGTGCAGCAGGACGGGACGATCTTCTTTTTTGAGGAACTGAAACGTCTCGATCAGCAGAGGAAGATTGTGGCCATCGATGGGGCCGAAATACTGCAGGCCGAACTCTTCGAAAAGAATCGAAGGCCAGAGCATGCTCTTGGCGGCCTCTTCGGCGCGGCGCACGACGGTCATCGCAGTCTTGCCGCCGAAGCGCTCGACCAGCTTCGCGGCCGACTCGTGGAAGTTGCGCACGCGCTCATTGGTGACGATGCGATGGAAGTAGCGGGCGATGGCGCCGACGTTGCGGTCGATGGACCACTCGTTGTCGTTGAGCACGACGATCAAGCGTTTGGTCTGCTCGGCGATGTTGTTCAGCGCCTCGAAAGAGATGCCGTTGGTGAAGGCGGCGTCTCCAGCGACGGCGACCACATGCTCATGGCCCCCGGCCAGATCGCGCGCTACGGCCATGCCCAGTGCGGCGGAGAGCGCGGTGCCTGCGTGCCCTGCGCCGTAGCTGTCATGCTCTGACTCAGTGCGCAGCATAAAACCGTTGAGACCGCCCGGCTGGCGAATGGTCTCAAAGCGATCGCGCCGCCCGGTGAGGATTTTGTGGATGTAGGCCTGATGACTGACGTCGAAGACAAGCTTGTCGGACGGGGTATCGAAAACCGAATGGAGAGCGAGCGTGAGCTCCACAACGCCGAGATTGGGACCAAGATGGCCGCCCGTTTTCGAGAGCGTCTGGATCAGAAAGACACGAATCTCTTCGGCGAGCTCGGCCAACTGCGTGGAATTGAGTTTCTTCACATCCGCGGGCGAGTGAATGGACTCCAGCAGTGCTCCCATGTATGTCCTTCCCCCGGGAAAAGCCGGGCCCAAATCAAAAATCCCGCGCGGCATAGAAGGCTACGCGGTCCAAACGTCCCGGCGAAACGGCTTCATGGCGCTGGTTTGCAGGAGCGGTTGGCTCACGGCGCACCGCGTCACGATGTCAATCAAGTATACCAATGTGCGAGATCGCCGAGGGCATGGAGAAGTAGACGCAAAGTAACGTCCAAAGTCGCGGCGCGCGGCAACCCTTTAAGCCACGTCTCCGCACTCAATTCGGCTCGTCCGAGCTGGGTATACGATGGCCTTAACGATCGGAACAGGAGCGTGTTGTGAAGAGGAAAATAACGGCAATTTGGTTTTGTTTGTGTGTCTTGGGCCCTGTTCTGGGCGGGTCGTTTTGCGGCGGGCGGGCGTTTGCCCAGTTACCGGAGCCGGGAACACAGTCCACGACGCCCAATCCGCTGGTGGATTCGACGATGAATCCGGGCAAGATTCTGCTGTTCGATCTTGAAGCAAGGTTCGCAAAGGATGTGGCCGAACGAGGGGGCGCGGCCTTCGCCGATTGGTTTGCGTCGGACGGCGTGGCGCTGGGCAATGGAGAGTCGCCGGTGGTGGGTAAGGTCGCGATCGCCAAGTCGACGACCTGGTCGCCAAAGGCGTACCAGCTTATCTGGACGCCGACTGATGGGGCGATGGGGCCGTCCGGTGATATGGGCTACACATGGGGGCACTATGAGGGGCACAGCAAGGATGCCAACGGAAATCCGGTGACGACGACAGGACGATACATCACCATCTGGCGCAAGCAGCCGGACGGGAGTTGGAAGGTGGTGCTCGACGTTGGATCGAACGAGCCGGCCGAAGCGGGTGTCTGCTGCAAGCTGCCCGGACCTGGAACCGGACCGGGAAATTGAAGAGCTCCCATTTGTGATGGCCGCGCCGCCAGCCTTACTTATCCCAAGGCTTTATCAGGAACCGGGGTTCATCGGCAGGAAAGTGCTTCAATGCGTCCTTCACACCTTTTTTTGGCGCCGCATCGACACTGGCCGCCCCGTCGCCCTTGATCAACATCATCACGATGACTTGGTAAGCCACAAAACCGACTAAAAGGCCTATGGGGTAGAACCAGATCGTCACGTTGTCGACGGAAAGGAACTTCAAGACTGCTCCTCCCAGAATGATCGACAAAACAGAGCTCAGAGCGCCGGGACCGAACTTTGTGAATCGGCGAATGAAGTAGCGAACCATCCAGCCAACCACGATTCCCAGACACGTCACCCCAATGGGAATTACAACGCTAGCCATAGGACCTCTCTCGTGCGACCGCGCGACTGTTGAGAATTTGTGGCAGGATTGTACCCCCGAAGCGCAAACAAAAGCGAAAAAATTCTGCTGTTAGTGAAGGAATCAATAGTGTGGGCCTGGCGCCAAAGCGAATGCGCATCGATGCCGGAGAACAGAGGTCAACAATTTCTTCGGTATAGCCGTGAGACAATGCCCTCGGCAGGCTTCCTCGCCTAACTTCGGTCTGCCGCACACTGCATGGGCGCCACGACAAAAGCAATCAATCTTTTTTTTGGCCGTCCGCTGGCCACCAGCGAAGAACGCGCCGAACACATCGGGCCGATCGCCGGCATTCCTATCTTTGGCCTCGATGCGCTAAGTTCGGCCGCATACGGACCTGAAGCCGCGCTGACGCTCCTGATTCCACTAGGCGCAGCGGGCGTGCAGCACATTGTGCCAATCAGCATAGCGATCGTCGTGCTGCTGGGCATTGTGTACGCCAGCTATCGTCAGACCATCGAGGCGTATCCCAGAGGCGGCGGTTCGTACACAGTCGCCACGGAAAATCTGGGCCCGAACGCGGGGCTTTTAGCCGCTGCCGCGCTGATGATCGACTACATCCTGACGGCCGCCGTTGGCATCTCGGCGGGCGTAGGCGCGCTGATCTCCGCTGTGCCGAGCCTGCAGCCGCACACCCTCGAGCTGTGCCTGGGCGTGCTGGTGCTCCTGACGATCGTGAACATGCGCGGGGTGCATGACACCGGCGTCATATTCATGATTCCCACGTATCTGTTCGCGATAACGCTGCTGACCGTAATCGCGGTAGGCGCAATCAAGACCCTGACCGGGCACGCGCACCCGGTGACGTCGCTACCGGCGTTGCCGCCGGCGACCGAAGCGGTGGGCCTATGGCTGATGCTGAAGGTGTTCTCCTCCGGCTGCACGGCAATGACTGGCGTGGAGGCTGTCAGCAACGGCGTGATGGCGTTCCGCGAGGACACGCGCAAGAACGCGAAGATCACGCTGACCATCATCATTGTGCTGCTGGCGATTCTTCTCCTGGGCATCGCTTTTTTATGCCGCGCGTATGGCGTCGGCGCAACCGATCCCAACGGGGCTCACTACGAGAGCGTGCTCTCCATGCTGACGCGCGCGGTGATGGGCCACGGATGGTTCTACTACCTGACCATCGCCTCGGTGCTGCTGGTGCTGGCGTTGTCGGCCAATACCGCGTTCGCGGACTTCCCGCGTCTGACGCGCGCCATCGCCATCAACAACTATCTGCCGCACGTGTTCGTGATCCGCGGGCGCCGGCTGCTCTACTCGTGGGGCATCTACGTGTTGGTAGCGCTGACGGCGACGCTGCTAATCATCTTCGGCGGCGTAACGGACCGGCTGATTCCGCTCTATGCGATCGGCGCCTTCATGGCCTTCACGCTGTCGCAGGCGGGCATGGTGATGCACTGGCGGCGACAGGGCGGATCGCCGGTGCGCATGACGCTGAATGCGCTCGGCGCCGTGGCGACCGGCGTCACAACGCTCGTGGTGCTGGTGGCGAAGTTCGTCGAGGGCGCATGGATCACGGCGTTGCTGGTGGCCGCAATGATATTCGCCATGCGCCTGGTGCGAAAGCATTACGATCAAGTCAACCGCGAGGTTGATCTTGACCGGCCGATTGTGCCCTCCGAGGTGACCAAGCCCATCGCGATCCTGCCGCTCGATCGCTGGAGCCGAATCTCGGAGAAGGCTTTGTCGTTCGCTCTGTCCATGACCGACGACATTCGCTGCGTCCACGTACAGTTGACCGAAGAGACCGATCAGTTCTGCGCCGAGTGGGACGAGAAGATCGCCGAGCCGCTGCGTGCAGCAGGTAAATGCGTGCCCAAGCTGATCACGCTGAAGTCCCCATACCGGTATGTTCTGCAGCCGGTAGTGGACTACGTGCTGGGCGTCGAGAAAGAGACCCAATACCGCAAGGTGTGCGTGCTGGTGCCTGAGTTGGTGGTGCGCCACTGGTGGGAGGGCTTGCTGCACAACCGGCGCGCGGACCTGTTGAAGGTGATGCTGTTGCTGAAGGGCAACCGGCGGATCATCGTGATCAACATTCCGTGGTATATCGAGAAGGCCTGACGGTACTGTTAGCCGAAATTTTCGCGGCAAAGCGAGTTTCTGTTCTCAAAACAAAGCGTCAAACTGTAGGGTGGACGCCCGTTCAATCCAATTTCTGATAAGCCCAGAAGCGAACTCGCGCCTTGCGGGCCGCATGCGTATGCTTGCGCGGCGATGGATCGGTCGCGCCGCCGCGGCGATGCTCTTCCCTGCCCTTCTGCACGCGCAGGCCAATCCGAACACGACAAGCGCGAGCGCGCGGGTCAGCGTACACGGAACAGTGGTGAATGCGGCCTCTGGCGAACCTTTGGCGCGCGCTTTGGTGCGCATGACGGGCGAGGGCGGCGCGGCGATGCTCACCGACAGCGAAGGACATTTCGAGCTGACCAACGTTCCGACGGGACCGCAGCAGTTCGAGATCGTCAAGCCGGGTTACCTGGATGCGATTGCCGAAGCTGCCGCGGCGGCGGGCGGCGACGCCAAAGAGTTTGCCCATACGGTAACGGTGGCAGCAGAGATGCCGGATGTGACGTTCCGCATGGCGCCGGCCAACGCGATTCATGGCGTGGTTCAGCTTTCGACAGGCGACTCGGCGCAGGGCATCGAGATTACTCTGCTCAAGCAGACCGTGCAGAACGGCCGCTTCTCCTGGCGCGCGGCCGCGACGACCAGAACCAACGCGGATGGCGCCTATCGATTCGGTGGGCTTGCCGATGGAGCCTACGCCGTCTACAGCGCACCGGCGATGGAGAACGATGCCGGCGAGCAGGCCGGCGCGAGCAAGACGCGCTCCGGGTATCCAAGCCAGTTTTATTCCGACGCGCGGGACTTGGGCGGCGCGGCGAAGATTCAACTGCAGGGCGGCGAGCAGGGCGAGGCTAATCTTTCGATGACACTCGAAACATTTCAGCCGGTGATGGCGATGGCGTACCCGCCCAGCGACGGCGGAGGCCGCGGTTTCGGGGTTGACGGACCCGGTGTATCGTTATCCGCGATCGTGACCGATAGCCAGGGACATCAACTGGCGTACACGCCGCGTTTTGACGGCGCGACGCACACCGTGCAGGCCAAGCTGCCGGACGGAAATTATTCGCTCGTTGTCGCTACCGGAAGCCCCACTCTGGCGGCGCGGCGCGGCGGATTCGGCGGCCAGGCGCGCGAAGATGGAGCGTATATCGGCGCGGCCGAATTCTCTGTCGCCGGACAAGCGGTGGCGAGCCTGCGCATTCCGCTCGCGACCACGCCGCACAGTCCTGTGCAGGTGAATCTAACCGCAGGAAGTACGAATGCATCCAGCGCAGGTGGAGTGGATACGGTTTTTCTGACGATGAGCCAGACCGGCGGCTGGATCGGGGACGGAATGACGACGGCGTTCGCCAGCGGGTCCTATCCGGGCACGCTGACCGGGGCGTTCCCAGGGCCAGGCGCCTATTGGATCCACACCAATCTGCCCAACAAATCTGTGTGTGAGGCGGGCCTGACGGCGGGCGGAACCAACCTTGCGCGCGAGCCGCTGACGCTGAGCATCTCCGGCTCGGCGCCGCCAATTACGCTGAATCTGCGCAGTGACTGCGCCACGCTGAGCTTGTCGCTGCCGGGGGACGCGGGTGGTTCCGGCGCAGGCGAAGAGCCGTTCTACACCGTCTATGTGGTGCCCGATTTCGACTCGACCGAAGATGTGGTCACACAGACGCTGCGGCCTTCGACGGGCGGCAAAGCGACGCTGCAGGGACTGACGCCGGGAAGCTATCACGTGTATGTCTTCGACACGCCGGTCGCCCTTGCCTATCGCGAGCGTTCGGCGCTCGATGCGCTGCCGGCGGCGCAATCGATCGAGCTGGCGCCCAACCAGGCCGGAAGCCTGGTGCTGGAGGTTCCCAAACCCTGATGATCCGGAACCTCCAGCTTCGATCTTCACTCGCCAAAGCGGCTGCTTTGTTTGGCGCAGCGTTGTTGTGCGCATCGCTGGCTGCACAGAAGAAGCCGGCGATTACGCGGGACGCGGGCCGATATCGCATCGCCGGGGTCGTGCTCAACCAGGCGACGGGAGCGCCGGCGCAGCGCGCGGTCGTCAATCTGCTCGACGAAGACGACGATCACACCATCGCTTCTGTGACTACCGATGCCGAGGGCCGCTTCGCGTTCGATGGATTGCCGGCGTCGAAGCACCCGTTGAGCGCCTCTAAGCGCGGATTTCGCACGGTCATGTACGACGACCACGACGGGTACAACACGGCGATTGTGACGGGGGCTGACCAGGACACAACACACTTGATCTTCTGGCTTACGCCGGGCTCGGTGCTGCACGGCGTTGTTTCGGCCGACGGCGGCGATCCGGTGGAAGGAGCAAAGGTGATGCTGTTTCGCAGGCCGCGATCTCAATCTCAGGACGATCGCATTTTGCAGGTGAATTCGACCATCACGGACGACACGGGCGCCTACGAGTTCGGCAATCTTAGCGATGGGGATTATTTTGTAGCGGTGGCGGCCAAGCCCTGGTATGCGATGCACGGGCCGGCCGGCGCGCAGAGCGATCTCGACGTGGCCTATCCGTTGACCTACTTCGACTCGACGACGGAGGAGCTTTCGGCGACTCCCATTCCCCTGCAGAAAGGCGCGCGCGAGGAGGCGGACATCAATCTGCATGCGGTTCCCGCGCTGCGCATGACGCTGGATGCGCCGCAAAACGGGACTGCGCGTTCTCTGCGGCCGCAAATGCAGCAGGTGGTCTTCGGGTCGTCAATCCCTGAGGAAAGCGCTGGTACGGTCAATTTTTTTCGCGGCGCGACGGAGCTGGACGGCCTTGCGCCGGGCCATTACCAGGTTGTGGTCGGCAATCCGCCCCATCAAATGGAGTTCAACGCGACGGAGAGCGGACAGATTGACGCCGACTCCGCTGCGGGAACAACGAGCGTAAAGGGCGCGCTGCAGATGCCGCGTGGCATGCCACAGCCGGACGAGATGCATGTCTTCCTTCATCCGGAAGACGGCGCGCAGACCCACGCCAACCTCTCGGCGATGGTTCGCAACGGGGGTTTTCACTTCGACTCGGTCGCCCCCGGGACGTGGTCGGTCATGGTGGAGGGCGATGGCAAAATGCTGTCCGTGATAGCTGTGGGACAGGCCCCCATCTCGGCGCGGAATGGGAATCTGCTCACCGTGCGCGATCAGGCGCTGAATATCGCCGTGATTCTTGGCGAAGGGACGGCGCATATCGACGGCTTTGTGCAGAAAAACGGCAAAGGCTTCGGCGGAGCGATGGTCGTGCTGGTCCCGACGATGCGGAACATGCTCGAAGCGCTCGCCCGCCGGGACCAGTCCGACTCGGATGGCAGCTTTTCTTTGAGCGATGTGGCGCCGGGCGACTATACGGTCGTGGCCATCGAGGACGGCTGGGAGCTGGATTGGCTGCAGCCGGGCGCCCTGGCTCGCTACCTTCCGCGCGGCCAATCCGTCACAGTGAATGAAGGCAATTCTACCGTGCATCTTACTGGTCCTGTCGCAGCCCAGCCCCGCTGATCGCGCTTCGTCGAACAGGGGGGTAAACGATAGGATTCAAGGGACGGCGTCCGCATGTCGATGGAGCGGACGTGTGCGCCTAGGCGCCCCCATGCCCCTTGGGCCATGCAAGGTAACGAGGAGAGTTTTCATTGAAGAGGAAGTTGTTTCTTGGAATTATGGCCGCGGTTGCGGCCGCGTTGTCGCCGTTTGCGGCAAATTGCCAGATCGCTCCGGAGAAGACCTCCCGTCCATCAACAGGCGAGGAATACAAGTATCAGGTATTTGCCGGATTGGGCTACACCAGCTTGAACCAGGTGAACCAGTCCAACAGCGGTTTGCTGGGCGTAACGGTTTCGATTACGCGCGACTGGGGCAAATACTTCGGCTTGACGCTCGACGGCGGGCACTACCAATGGGTGGTCTCGCGCGCCAATCCACAGGCCGCCTCGGTGAACTTGTACCTGGCTGGCCCGGAATTTCATGCGCCCCTGTACGAGCACGTGGGCATCTTTGCACACGCCTTGATTGGCGCGGCGCACACCGGCGGAGTCTCGATTCAGCCCGACGAGTCGTTCGCGGGCGGCGTGGGATTGGGATTGGACTACAAGCTCAGCGAGCGGCTGGGAATTCGCGCGTATGGCGACGATATCGGCTCGTCGTTTACGCTGACGCCGTTTCAACCCGGCTTTTCGCCGCATCGCCGCTTCAACGCGCGGGCTTCGATCGGCGCGACGTACCGCTTCTGACGAGGACATGCCTGCTGTCAGCGTGATCGCCACGGTTCTGAATGAATCGGAGAATATCGCGCGCCTGATCGAGAGCCTTACACAGCAGGCGCTTCTGCCGGCCGAGATCATTGTGGTCGACGGCGGGTCTTCCGATGGGACCTGGGAGCAATTGCAAAGGTCCGCAGCCGAACATCCGATGCTGCGTCCGATTCGCGACGAGTCGTGCAACTTGAAGCACACCGCAGGCCCCATCTCCAAGGGCCGCAATGTGGCGATCGCGGCGGCGAAGTCCGAGCTGATTGCATGCGCGGATGCGGGCTGCGGCTACGCGCCAGACTGGCTTGGAAACCTGATTGAACCCCTAACCAAGTTAACGACAAATGGAGCAGCCGAATATGCGCTGGGCGGAGCCTGCCTGGATCTCACGGATGCAACGATATGGGACTGGGCCTCCGCGCCATTTCTTGGCGTGAAGCTGGACGAGGCGGCGCCGACAAAGTCCTGCACTGCGCGCTCGATGGCCTTCACAAAAGATTTGTGGCGAAGGCTGGGCGGTTTTCCGGAGACGGTGTTCTTTGGCGAGGACACGCTGTTCGACCTTCGAGCGCGTGAGGCGACGAGACCGGCGTTTCCGCCTCAGGCTAAGGCGCACTATCGGCCGCGGAATTCATTCCTCTCCGCAGGCCGGCAGTTGGCGCGCTACGCGGTAAGCGATGGCGTGCTGGGCGAACGCAGATCGCGACTGGCGCGCAACGTCACGCGCTGCGTAATAGAGATCGCTGCACTTGCAGCGCTGCCTTGGACGTGGATTCCGGCGGCGGCCGTAGGCGCAATGATGCTGCACTTCGCATTCCAGTCAGATGGACGTTTTCTGCTCAGGATGCGGCCAGGCGCAGCGCCGGCGCGGCTCGCGTTTTCGATTTTTGTTCCATGGATCATCGCGATCAATCAGGTGCGCGGGAAGATGACCAAGCGCTGCCTGGTCAATCCACAAAACGAAGGGCCGCAAAACGACGGCGCCTAAGGTTCAGACAACCGAGTATTTGAGCCGCAGGATGCCGCTCGGAAGCGCATAGCTTTCGTCGAGATGCAGCGTGCGGCGCAGGCCGGCCGTAACCAGCGGCACGCCGCCGCCGAGCAGGACGGGAATCACCGAGAGCTCGATTGAATCGACGAGGCCGGCGTCAAGCAAGGCGCGAAAGAGCATGCCGCCGCCGGAGAGCCAGATGTCTTTGCCCGATTCTGCTTTCATGGCCGCGACTGTTTCAGCGATATTGGCGGAGACGATGGTGAGGTCGGGATGTTGCGCCGGGTCGAGACGCGTGGAAACCACCACGATCTTTTTGCCCGTGCTCTTGAGCGAACCGAAGCGCACGCTGGCCGCTTCATACGAGAGCCGCCCCATCACCAGCGTGTCGAACTGCTCCCAAAGCGCAGCGAAGTCGAACGAGGGATCCTGAACGATCCAGTCGTACTCGCCATTGGGCCCCGCGATAAAGCCATCGAGGCTGGCGGCGACACCGTAGCGAAGGCGACGCATAGCGGCTTTAGTCTATAGCAGCACATCGTGCCTGTTGCACGATGGCGTCGTCGGAGACCGCAACGGGATTCATTGCTTCTCCTCCAGATACTGTTTGAGCCTCTGCAGCGAATGATTCCAGAACGCTTCGTAATCGCTGAGCCAGTCTTCGACCAAACGCAGCGGCTGCGGATTGAGACTGCACATATTGGCCGCGCCCTGCGCCTTGGTGTCGACTAGGCCGGCGCGATGCAGCAAGCGCAGGTGCTTGGAGATGGCGGGACGGCTCATGCGAAAGTTGCCGGCGATGCCGCCGACTGTCTGCTGGCCGCCGCGGAGGATGCGGAGGATCTCGCGACGAGTGGGATCAGAGATAGCGCGGAAAACGATGTCGCGTTGTCTCGCTGCCGATTTTGTAACCATACAGTTACGATCAATGTAACTTTTCGGTTTCCAATGATCAAGCCGGCTCGTCACAAATTTTGTGGCGCCGGGCGGGATTATTTTTGTCTCCTCTCTGTTTATCAGGCTGAGGAGCGCAGAGATCTTCCGGCGCGCCCATCCGATAAAATAACCTATGTCCGATATCCAGACATCCCACCAACGCATCAACACGCCGGTCCAGGTTCTGTTTGCAAGCTTGGTGGGCACGGCGGTTGAGTTCTTCGATTTTTATATCTACGCGACTGCCGCGGTGCTGGTCTTCCCTAAGCTGTTCTTCCCCGCCACCGATCCGGCGACGTCGGTGCTCGCGTCGCTGGCCACATTCGGAATCGCATTTGTCGCGCGCCCCATTGGCAGCGCGCTGTTCGGACACTTCGGCGACAAAGTGGGACGGAAGAGAACGCTGGTTGCGGCTCTGACGACGATGGGGCTGTCGACGTTTCTGATTGGGGTTCTACCGTCGTACAAAGCGATCGGATTAGCGGCGCCGTTGCTGCTGGCGTTATGCCGGTTTGGGCAAGGCATTGGGCTGGGCGGCGAGTGGGGCGGCGCGGTGCTTCTTTCAGTCGAGAATGCGCCGCCATCGAAACGCGCGCTCTACGGGATGTTTCCCCAACTGGGCGCGCCGGTTGGATTTCTATTGTCAGGCGGAACATTCCTGATTCTTTCCCGCTCGCTGAGCGATCAGCAGTTCTTCACCTTTGGGTGGAGACTGCCCTTTCTTTTGAGTTCCGTGCTGGTGTTGTTGGGGCTGTATGTGCGGCTCAGCATCACGGAGACGCCGGTATTTGCTGCGGCGCAGAAGCGCGCAGAGGGCGTGAGCGTGCCGTTCTTCTCCGTCTTTCGGCGCCATCTTCGCGAAGTCGTGGCGGGCATCATGGTGTGCCTGGCCACATTCGTGCTGTTTTACTTGATGACGGTGTTTGCGTTGTCCTGGGGAACGACGGCCCTGCACTATAACCGCGGAACATTTCTCATTTTGCAGTTGGTAGGCATTGTGTTCTTCGCGTTGACGATTCCGCTCGCAGCGTGGCTGGCGGAGCGTGGACGCAGACCGGTCATGATTGGCGTCACGATATTAATCGCGGCCTATGGGCTGATCATGGCGAAGCTGTTCGTAGCGGGCACAAGCGGCGCGCTAACAATGCTGATTCTAGGCTTGGCGCTGATGGGCCTGACCTATGGGCCGCTTGGGACAGTTATCTCAGAGCTGTTTCCGACGACGGTGCGCTATACAGGCGCCTCCATCACCTTCAGCATGGCGGGAATCTTCGGCGCATCGCTGGCCCCGTACATCGCGACGTGGTTAGCCACGAAGTATGGCTTGCAGTATGTGGGCTACTATCTGACCGGCGCCGCTGCGATCACGCTGCTCGGGCTGCTGATGATTCGCGAGACGCGCGGAGAGAGTCTTTAAGGTTGTGGCGCCGAGCAGACGCGGAATCGTCGAATTGCCTCGCTCTATTTCCTGAGCTCGACAGCAAACACCTGGCCGTTGACAGTCTTGTCGACGGTCTCCGCGTATTGGACTCGAGCTTTCTTCCCGTCGAAGTCTTCGCAGGGATTCATTGGCTCCTTATGAGTGACGCCGATGGCGGTCAGTGAGATCTTGGAAAAGTCATTGCTGTAGACCTGAATCGTTTCTTTCGCGCCTTCCACGCTGAATTCCAGCACAGTGGGATAGCTGCAGCTCACCGCATGCATGACGCCGATGAAGCTATGTTTGGGTCCGTTGGCTTCTGAGGGGTGCTTCAGTTTTATCGTGATTGGGATGACTTGGGAAGTGGTTGTCGAGTTCGGTTGCGAACTCACGTGGGTTTGTTGCGCTTCAAAGTCGCGGCGGTTTTTCTCTGCCTGAGCGTGCGCCTCCGCGAATTTTTCAAGTTCCGAGATATGGGTTTGCACCAGAGATGCCTCGCTCGGAGTGCGAGCCAGGCGAAGTGCTGCCTGGAGCACATTGGTCGCGTCGTCGTATTGTCCCAACGAGGTCAGAATGCTGGACACATTCAGCCGGTAGTACATATTGGAAGGATCGAGCTTGACGGCGTTGTTTTCGAGCGCGAAAGCATCAGCAAGTTTTGGATGCTGGCGGGACTCGAGTGAGGCAAGGCTGTCGTAGGCTGGAGCGAATTTTGGATTGAGCTGAATGGCGGCGCGCAGGCTCGATTCAATAGCCGGATCTTCTCCTCCTGAGCTCTCCAGAGAGAGCGCCGCAAAGTAGTAGTTCGCCAGATAGCTGTTTGAATCGAGCTTGACCGCCTCGCCGTACCATTTGCGCGCGGCGCCGCGATTGCCGGCGCGGAACTCGATGGCGCCCATCGCCTCGCGGGCGCGAACATTGTTGGGATCGGACTTGAGGATCGAGTCGGCTAGATCGCGCGCTTCCTTCTCGCGCTGCACCGCAGCAAGAATGTCGGCTCGGGTCGCGTCGACATCGACTTGAGCAACAGGCTTGACCGTAAAAGTCGACTCGTCAATCGGAGCAGCAGCGGTATGCAGAACAAACTGCATGTATCGGCTAGCTTGAATGTAGGCCTGCAGCGCCTGTTGCAGCTGTTTCAGATCGCCGAACGCCTTTTGCGCGGCAACTACAGGATCTTCATGATGGCTCATGAGGTTCATGTATTCCGTCACTGCGCTGGTCTTGTTCTGCCTATCGCGAATCATCAGATAGTGCGTCAGCGCCCAGGACTCGGCGTAGAAGACCGAGCCTTTTTGCTCCTGATGATAGTAGGGCGAGCTGGCGTCGACATTGAATAAGACGGGCAGAGGAATGAGGCTCTGCTGACGCAGATACAGGATATTGTCTGCGCTTGGCTCTCCGAGAAGAACCTCTTTGTCGCGAAACTCGGTGTTCTGAAAAAACTCGGCGAGCCCTTCATTGAGCCAGATGGGCATCCATTCGCTGGCGCTTCTGAACTGCAGGTGCGTGTATTCGTGATAGACCGTCGCGAAAGGATTCTCCTGCTCCCCGTCGAGGCGCAGGAGGATGTAATTGTGGTCCTGCGTCGCGAGGAACAAGCCGGCGAGATTGATTTGTCCCTTGGCCAGATAGGCCTGCGGTTCGACGGACTGAAACGTCTTGGCGTTCTTGCCAGCCAGGACAATGATCGGCGAAGCAGGGTCGGCATTTGTCTTTGGGAAGAGCGTTTGAAACACCCACCGCATGCGTTCGAACTGATCGACAAGATGACGCGCCTGCTTCTCGTTTGAATTGGTCAACACGTCGAAGTGACTGCTGCTGACCTCGATCCATTGGTCTGACGCGGCAAAGGCAAGAGAACCAGTAGCTACAAAGAGCCACAAAAAGGCAAAGATGCTTTTCAGCATAAGTTGCATCAGTCTAGCAAGGAATAGGAGAGGGCGGTCTAGGGACCGGATGAATTCGGGCGAGGCGGGAAAAACTAAAGTGGTAATCAGTCGGCGAGGGCTGCGATATCGGCAAAGGCCGCAGTGAATCCCGTACCCGGCAGTTCAAAGTCAGAGGCAGGAGTAAGCTGGCCTTCACGATAGCGGTAATACAGCGACTTCTTCGGCTCGATGACCCAGATCGCGGCGATGCCCATGCGCTCATAGTCCGCGAGCTTGTCCAGCATGTACGCCGGAATCGGATGCGTCAAGACGCCGACGGCGCCCCAGGCAGCGCGCCTAACTGCTGCATCAGGCTCAGGGTGTCCATCAGTATGCGGCTGTCAGCCATCTTGCCGGATTCGAGGCGGTCGATCACCACGCCCTTGACCTCCACCCATCGCCCTGTAGCCGGAACGCCGAGAAATGTGTCGCGATGAGTTCCCGTCCAGGCAAAGCGCGTCACGACCTTGTCGCCCTCAGAGATCTGCTCGGCTATGGTCCAGTGAATGTCGGGAAACGCCGCGCGAAAGCCGATGAGCACAGCCTTCAGGCCCTCTCTGCCCTGCAGCTGGCCGGGAAAGGGATCGAGCTCGATGAAGTTCTCGAGTACAAGGTCATTCATGCGCTCGAAGTGACCTTGATTGAGGACTTCTTCGATGAATGCGCGAATGACCTCTTTGTTCGTTGCCGGCATGATCGTTCCTTTACGTTCTATTAGGCGAGTTAGCCTTCGTCCGCTTCCTTCAGCTTGGCGATCACCGTGAAGTCTTCGAGCGTCGTAGTGTCGCCCTTGATTTCGCCGTGCGTGGCCAGCTCGCGCAACAGCCGCCGCATGATCTTGCCGCTGCGCGTCTTGGGCAGTGCTTCGGTGAACCTTATATCGTCCGGTCGAGCCAAGGCGCCGATCTCTTTGGCGACCCACTTCTTCAGCTCGTCCTTGAGCGCATCACTCGGTTCGTTGCCGCTTTCGAGAGTCACGAAGGCCGCGATAGCCTGACCTTTCAGATCGTCAGGTCGGCCGACGACAGCTGCTTCGGCAACCTTGGAGTGCGCAACCAGAGCCGATTCGACCTCCATGGTGCCGAGACGATGGCCGCTCACGTTGATCACGTCATCGACGCGGCCCATCAGCCAGTAATAGCCGTCGGCATCCTGGCGCGCGCCGTCGCCGGTGAAGTAGCAGCCGGGAACGTCGGACCAGTACGTCTTCTCATAACGCTCGGGATCCCCGTAAACAGTGCGGGCCATCGATGGCCAGGGCTTGCGAATCACGAGCAAGCCGCCGGAGCCTGCGGGGACTGCGTGGAAATTACCATCCGCATCGGGCTTTGTGACGACCTCGGGCTGAATGCCGAAAAAGGGCCGCGTGGCCGATCCTGGCTTGGTGGCGACAGCGCCGGGGATCGGCGCAATCATGATGCCGCCGGTCTCGGTCTGCCACCAGGTATCAACAATCGGACAGCGGTTGTGCCCGATCTTCTCGCGATACCACATCCATGCTTCGGGATTGATCGGCTCGCCCACTGTTCCAAGCAGCCGCAACGAATCCAGCTTGTATTTGTCGACATGCTCGTTGCCCCACTTGATGAATGCGCGGATCGCCGTGGGCGCAGTGTAGAAGACGGTGACCTTGTGGTCGTCCACGATCTTCCAGAAGCGCGAAAAGTCCGGATAGTTCGGCGCGCCCTCATACATCAAGACCGTCGCGCCGTTTTGCATCGGGCCGTACACAACATAGGAATGCCCGGTAACCCAGCCGATGTCCGCCGTGCACCAGTAGATGTCTTCATCGCGAAGATCGAAGACGTACTTGCTGGTGATATACGTGCCGACCGCGTAGCCGCCCGTGGTGTGGACAAGGCCCTTCGGTTTGCCGGTGGTGCCGGAGGTGTAAAGGATGTAGAGCGGATCTTCGGAATCCAATTGCTCCGCGGGGCACTCGGTCGGCGCGTTGGCCACCAGATCGTGCCACCACCGATCGCGTCCCGTGACCATAGTGACCGGCGATCCCGTGCGCTTATAAACGATGACGTTCTGCACTGTGGGGCAAGTAGGCATAGCATCGTCCACAGTGCGCTTGAGCTGGATCTCGCCGCCGCGCCGATAGCTCGTGTCCTGCGTAATGATGGCGACGCAGCCAGAATCGTTGACGCGGTCTGCAATCGCCGTGGCCGCAAAGCCGCCGAAGATCACCGAATGCACAGCGCCGATGCGCGCGCAGGCCAGCAGAGCGATGGCCAGCTCGGGCGTCATGCCCATGTAGACGGCAATACGATCTCCCTTCTTGATGCCCAGAGCCTTCAACGCGTTGGCGAACTTCTGCACTTCAACATGAAGCTCAGCGTAGGTAAGGCGGCGGACTTCGCCCGGCTCGCCCTCCCAGATGATCGCTGTCTTGTTTGCGCGCACGCCCGTCGCATGGCGATCCACGCAGTTGTAACAGAGATTGGTTTTGCCGCCGACAAACCACTTGGCCCAGGGCAGGTTCCAGTCAAGAACTTTGTCCCACGGTTTGAACCAGTGAAGCTCTTTGGCGACGCCGGCCCAGAAGGTTTCAGGATCTTCGATCGACTGCTTGTAGAGAGCCTCATACTCCTCGAGGCTCTTGATGTGGGCTTTGCTGCTGAACTCCGCGGGCGGCGGAAACACGCGATTTTCGCGAAGAATGGAATCGAGATCCTGGCTTGCAAGGGAAGAAATGGGGCTGGAAGACATGGCGTTCCTTTAGGAAGATGACCGCAAGCGAGCGCACAAGGGAGAGCGCTGGCGAAAGGCTCGCGTGGGACTCACTTTATCGGGGTTGGGGCATCGGGGGCAAGTAACGGACGTTCAACGTGGGGCAGCATGAGGCCCCACGCCATCAGTTCGAGCCACGCGAAAGAGATAGCGGCTACGACAAAATCGCCCAGCCAGATTTCGGCGCCGCGTGGGGTCGTGGGATGTCGGACGTTGATTACGGTTCGAATCACAGCGGCGCAGAGCGCCAAAAGAGGAATCAGAATTCTGGCGATGCGCGCCTGGGAGGCAGGCACGCAATTCCCCGCCGGCTCTTGCTGCACGGGCGCGGTGCGAACCCAGTGCCTAAACCAGAAGAAGAGCGCGAGCAAGCCGAACACGGTGCTGACGTATTGAAGAAGCTTGTAAAGGTGGACTACGCCGAGCAGCGGGAGAGTGAACGCTGTTTTGAGCACAGGCAAGTGTTGTGCAGGCCAGTAGCCGGCGTGCGTGAATGAGTCCCAGAGAATATGCGTGGCCCCACCGACAAAAACGGATACGAGCGCAAGGATCAGCGGAAGCGGATGACGCAGCGATAGAGGATATTCGCCGGCGACGATTCTTTGACGCACTCTGGCCGGCAGTAACGCGGCCAACGGCTCCTTGACAAGAGCATGGAACATCCAGAAAACGACGAAGGCGACCGGCAAAGAGAACAGGAAGAAGCCGCGAAACGTGTGGCCAAACGGCCCGTGCGGCGCGAAGCGGAGAAAGAACTCCAGATCGGGCGCAAATGTGCCAATGATCAGCGCCGACAGAACAAGGCGCGTTCGCCGGAAGGGATATGCTGCCGCAGCGTGAGCCAGGGTAAAGGGCACACCTCTTATTATCGCCCACTGCGCGACGACGGATCTGCACTGCGATTCGCGAAAGTCCCGTTACTTATTTGCAGTTCGCCTCGGGTTGAGGCGCAGAATGCGCGCGGGGTTGTTGTAGAAGATGTCGGCGCAGGAACCCACCCGATACAACTATCCGGTGCGGCGAAGCCGCCGCTCCTGCTCCAGCCGCTCGGCCAGAAAGACTTTGAGCAAGGACTGATAGGGGACATCGCGTTTGTTAGCCAGGATTTTAAGATCTTCGATCATGGCGACGGGCAGACGCACAGAAATTGTGCGCAGCGTCGGCTTGAGGTTAGGCAGCTTGGCGCGCTTCGCTT
>DATHNJ010000208.1:0-6277 GCA_035486155.1 Occallatibacter sp.
GGCCGCTCTTCCCTACCGCGCCGGCAAAGATCAGCAGAGCGATTCCAGTGGCCGCGGTCATGCCGAGATGCGACGGCGTCGCCAACAGCAATGCCAGTTTCAGCGGCTCCATCGATCCCGAGCCGGCGCTATAGAACAGCAGCGTGCCGGACTGGCTAAACAGCCAAACGATTCCAAGAAGAAAGAAGACGTCGCCGACGCGCGTGGTGAGGAAGGCTTTCTTCGCGGCGGCTGCGGCGGACGGCTTGAAGTACCAGAAGCCGATCAACAGATACGAGGTGAGGCCGACGAGCTCCCAGCACATGAACAGCAGGAGCAGGCTATTGGCAATGACCACGCCCAGCATCGCCCCTGCAAACAAACTAAGGAAGCAGAAGAAGCGTGTGAAGTTCTCGTCGTGGGCCATGTAGCCGGTGGAATAGATGAAGATGAGCAAGCCGACGAAGCAAACCATCACGAGCATGACAGCCGAGAGCGGATCGAGAACCCAGCCGAGATCGACGTGCGCCGCGCCGACTTGAATCCAGGTGAAGTTGACCGTTTCGCGCACTGCCTGGCCGTGAACCCAACCGCCAAGCACATGCGTGAATGCGACGAGGGAAAGCAGCAACGAACAACCAAGCGAGCCAATCGCGAGCGTGGCGGAGGCTTTACGCAGCGGCTGCTTCATCAACGCGATGGCGCCGGCGGCGAGCATCGGGAGCGCAGGAATCAGCCACAGAATTCCCGTGATGGCCGAGGCGGCGATTTGTGGAGTGAACGCAGTTTCTTCCTGAATCACCGGCTCACCCTTTCATCCTGTTGATTTGATCGAGATCGGTCGTTTGCGCGTGGCGATGAACGGCGATGACCAGGCCCAGTCCCACGGCGGCTTCGGCCGCGGCGACGGCAATTGAAAAGATGGCAAACATCATGCCGGTCAGCGCTTCCGGATGCGGCCCGTAACGCCAGAAGGCGATCAGGTTCAGGTTGGCCGCGTTCAGCATCAACTCGATGCCGATGAGCACAAGGATCGCGTTGCGCCGCGTGAGGGCGCCTGCCAAACCGATCGCGAACAGCAGTGCGGCCACCAAAAGATATCCCACTAGCGGCGTCGCCATTACTCGGTCCCTTCTTTTTCGTGCCGCGCCACGATCACGGCGCCGATCAGCGCCGCGGTCAGCAATAGCGCGATGATCTCAAGCGGCAGAACGTAGCGCCCCATCAAGGCTGTTCCAATCTGCTGCACAGTGACCGTCGGCGCGGGCGCATCATGCGGCAAACCAGCTTGGCTGCGCAACAGCGCGCCGCCGAGAACAGCAAAGACTCCAGCAGCGATGACCAGACCGGTAAACCATGTGCGACTGAAGACGCCGCCGTCCTTTGGCGTTTCAGAACTGCGCGTAAGCAGAATCGCGAATACGACCAGAATGGCGACGGCGCCGATGTAGACGAGAATTTGCGCGAAGCCGGCGAACTGCGCATCGAGGTTGAGAAAGAGCAATGCAAGTCCACCAAAAGCGACCGTCAGCGCGAGCGCGCAGTGCACAAGATTGCGCAGCGTGACTGCCGCCAAGGCGCCGCCGACGGTGATTGCGGCCAAGAGCCAGAACACAAAGTCCATCACAGACCGCGCCTTTCCGCCGTTACGCGTGACTTACTCCGCATAGCGATAGCTCCTCGGCCCGAAGTTTTTTCTGCGCATGCCTGTGCGGCCGGCAGCGACGTAGACAACAAGAAGAATCGCGGAGCAGACGATCCAGCGCAGCCAGCCCTCGCCCATGAAGCGCCAGAGCGCGGCCACCATCACGTTCAACAGCGTGATCGGCAGGACAAACTTCCAGGCGAAGTTCATTAACTGGTCTTGGCGTAAACGGGGCAGCGTGCCGCGGATCCAGATGAGAACGAGGATGGCCGCCATAACCTTGGAGAAAAACCAGATCCACGAAGGGACCCAGTTCAATGCGGCCAATGGCGCCGACCAGCCGCCCAGAAACAGTGTCGCCCCGAGGCCGGAGACCGACAACATGCCGAGGTATTCGCCGAGAAAGAAGAGTGCGAACTTGAAGCCGGAGTATTCGGTGAAGTATCCCGCAACTAATTCCGATTCGCCTTCCGGCAGATCGAAGGGCGAGCGATTCGTCTCGGCCGTCGCTGCGATTGCATAGATGACGAAGGCTGCGAAGCCCCAGGGCGTGAAGACGTACCAGTGAGGAAGGCCAAACGAATATTGGTTCTGGGCCTCGACGATCTTCACCAGCGAGAGCGAGCCGGTCATCATGACGATCACCACGCTCGACATCAGCAGCGGCACCTCGTAGCTGATCATCTGGGCGACGGCGCGCATGGCGCCCAGTAGCGAATACTTGTTGCGGCTCGACCAGCCGGCCATGAAGATTGAAACTTCTGTCGAGGCGCCCATGGCGAAGTAGAACAAGAGGCTGGCGTCCATATCGACCAGGACCATGTTGCGTCCGACGGGCAGCACCGCAAAGCCCATGAAGGCGACGACAACTAGATAGACAGGCGCGAGGAAGTGCACGATTCCATCGGCGTTGTGCGGAACGATATCTTCCTTGGTCAGCGATTTGATGGCGTCGGCGATGGGCTGGAGGATGCCGAACGGACCCACGCGATTGGGCCCGATGCGATTCTGCATGCGCCCGAGGCCTTTGCGCTCGAGCAGAACCGACAAGGCGAAGAGTCCGGGAAAGACGGCGATGATGCCGATGACGCCCAGCACCACGCCTGCGGCCGTTTGCCATCCGGCGGGCAGATATCCGACGAGCCAATTGCGCAGTAGAACGAAGATTTGGTCGGCCTTTTCGAGCATCGTTTACTCTGCGCCTCCGGAGTTTTGAGGAGGCTCAGTAGGTTCGCTGGCTGCTGCGGGAGTCGAGCCGCCCGGCTCTGGTTTGATTGCGGGCTTTGCCGCCGGAGTCGTCTCAGAGGTCGCTGCCGGTTTGACTGCGGCCGGCGCTGTTGCCGGAGTTGGCGCAGGCGCTGCGGCTTTCGCGGCGGCGGCCGCCTTGGCCTTGGCTTCTACCTTAGCTTTTTCTTCTGCGAGGCGCGCATCGACTTCGGCCGCTTCGGTGGGATGAATCTTGTGGTAGTACTCGTTGGACCTGGAGAGCTGTTGGCGGTCGTAAAGCAGGCCGCCGAAGCGATCGGTGGTGCTCAGCTCGAACTCGTTGTCCATCTTGATTGCTTCAAAGGGACAGACTTCGACGCAGATTTGGCAGCTCATGCAGACCGAGATGTCGATCTCGAAACGCGTCGGATAGATTTGCGGCTTGCCGACGTAGTCCGGCTTTTTGTCCTTACTTTTTTCGATGTAGATGCACTTGGGCGGGCATTCCTTCTCGCAGATCTGGCAGGCCACGCAGCGCATGCCTGCCTGCCAATCGGGCCCGTCGTAGACGAGAAACGGAAAGACCCGCGAGGCCTCGGGCAGCAGCTCGCGCTCTTCGGGATACTCGACTGTCGTCAGCCGTTCTTTGGAGACAAAGCTGCCTGCGAAGTTCTTCGCCGTCTCCGCCAATCCCTTCAGGATGCCTTCACCCAGCAATGATGCCTCCGAGTTCACAGTTCGTAGTTCTTAGTTCACAGTTGCGTAGCACAGTGCGCCGGCCTTAATACTTGGAACTACGAACTAAGAACTGTGAACTGCATTAACGATCCACTTCACCCAACACAATATCCACGCTGCCGAAGATCAGCACTACATCGGCCACGTTCTGGCCGAGACACATATCTTCCAAAATCGTCAGGTTGATCAGGCTGGGCGGCCGCACTCTATAGCGATACGGATTGGGGCTGCCGTCGCTGATCAGATAAAACCCCAGCTCGCCCTTGGGCGCTTCGATGCGGCCGTAGGCTTCGCCCGGCTTGGGACGGAAGTTGCGAATCTTTGCCTTCGGATCGATGACGGGGCCGCCCGGCACTTCTTTCAACGCCTGTTCGAGGATGCCGATTGATTCGCGTATCTCCAGCATGCGCACCATGTAGCGGTCGTAGATGTCGCCGTGATCGCCCAGCGGCACGCGAAACTTGAACCGGTCGTAGATGCCGTAGCGATCGACCTTGCGGATGTCGTAGTTGACGCCGGTCGCGCGCAGCATCGGCCCGGTGACGCCGGCGTTCACCGCAAGCTCCGGCTTCAACACGCCCATGCCTTGCGAGCGCGCCATCAGAATCTCGTTGGTGCGCAGAAAATTCTCGAACTCGTCAACGAACTCCGGCAGCCCTACGACCACCTTGCGCGCCGCATCGAGCCAGGCCGGCGATGCGTCGACGCGGCAGCCGCCGAACCGCATGTAGTTGCACATCATGCGCGAGCCGGTCAGGCTTTCGAACAGGTCGAGAATCTTTTCGCGCTCGCGGAAGGCGTACATCAGCGGCGTGCCACTGGCGCCCATCTCCTGCAAGAGAAATCCGATGGCCGAGGCGTGATTCTGAATCCTGGTCAGCTCGGCGAGAATGACGCGCAGGTATTCGGCGCGCTCAGGAACCTCCTGGCCCGCGAGCTTCTCGACGGCCAGCGCATAGGCCCAGTTATTGGTAAGCGAGCAGAAGTAGTCGAGGCGATCCGTATACGGCATCGACGCCAGATAGCTCGTCTTCTCGGCGATCTTTTCGTGGTTGCGATGCAGGTAGCCGAAGACCGGCTTGAGGCGGATGACACGCTCGCCATCGAGAGCCACGTCCATGCGAAAGACGCCGTGCGTCGATGGATGATGCGGACCCATGGCAAGTTCGAGCAGTTCGCCTTCGCCGTCGGGCTCGATCACCGGCGGCCGGTTCCAGCCTTCCTGCCGCGCCAGACGCATCGACATGTCGGTCGTGCTCATCGGGCGGTCTCCTGCGGCGTAATGCCCTGCCCGGCTGCGGCTTTGTGCGCCTGCGCGCGCTGCAGCACTTCATCGTGCGCGGTGGGCTCGTACTCGTAGTCGTCGGGATCGACGTAGTCCTTGCGCATGGGATGATCCTTGAACTCATCCCACATCAAAATGCGGCGCAGATCGGGATGGCCCGCGAAGACGACTCCGTAGAGATCGAACACCTCGCGCTCCTGAAACTCCGCTCCACGCCAGATAGGCGTCATCGACGGCAGGGTGACATCGTCGGTACGATTTGCAGTCCGCATGCGTACGATTACCGGCCCGTGCTTCTTCGCCATCGAGTAGAGGTGATACACAACTTCGAGATATCCAGGCTCGACGCGCTTGCGCGTTTCCTCGACCAGCTCTTCGACTGTCTGCTCCACGCCGTCGACCGTTTTGGTCACCTGCTTGGGAACTTTCACTTTCTCCGCGATCTCTTTATCGGGCCAATCGACGCCGGTCAGGTTCGACAAGTAGTCGAGCGCCAACTCGGCGTCATCGCGCAGAAATGCTGCAACCTCGGCGCCTCGCTCGCGTCCAATGAGCAGCGAGTGCTGTGCGCTCGGCGCTGGATTGGTCGACACTTCGACCTTCGCGCCGGGTACGGCTGCTTCAATCGCCGCTTTGATCTCTTCTACTGTCTTCACGACTAAGTTCCTAATTTCTTCCGCGTCTGTTTGCTTGCCCTTGTCTTCTGCGTTTCAGTTGTTCCCTGTCATTTGATCGTGATTGGCACAGGCCATACGCCCGGATTCGACGTCGGCTCCAGATCGTGCGCGCTTGGTTCCGGCACTGGAAATTCGCACTGAGCCGCCGAGTCGAGAAACCGCGGCCTTCCCTCACCCGTCAGCGGCTGCCCGTCGATCTTCTTCTGCAGCGTCATCAGCGCCTGCAGCAATGCTTCGGGCCGCGGAGGGCATCCGGGAATGTGCACGTCGACGGGAATGTAACGATCAATCCCTTTGAGAACGTTGTAGCCCTGCTTGAAGGGGCCGCCGGAGATGGCGCAGGCGCCCATCGCGATCACGTACTTTGGCTCGGCCATCTGGTTGTAGAGCCGGACCACTTGCGGCGCCATCTTTTTCGTGACGGTGCCGGAGATGATCATCATGTCGGCCTGGCGCGGCGAGGGACGAAACACCTCGGCGCCGAAACGCGCCATGTCGTAGCGAGCCATGGTGGTTGCGATCATCTCGATTGCGCAACAGGCCAGTCCAAACTGCATGGGCCAAACCGAACTGCGACGCCCCCAGTTGTAGAGCTCCTGAAGGGACGTCACGATAACGCCCTGCTTGCCCAGCTCGATCTTCAGTTGCTCTTCAACCATTTTTGTCGCTTCGCTCCAAAACAGTTCTCAGTCGTCAGTTGTCAGTGATCAGCCATTCCTTGACTGTGCTTGCTATTCAACTCTTCGG
>DATHNJ010000209.1:0-3149 GCA_035486155.1 Occallatibacter sp.
TAGGAATTACGAAGTAAGTATCCGATTTGTTCATGGAAAGGGACCGACCCTGAATGTGAAACCGGATGCGGCAACGGCGCGGCGGAGATATCCCAGCGTTGCTTACGATCGAGTCTGAGGTCGCGGCTGCGCATCACAAAAGCGATGGTAGGCCGCGAATTACAAGGGTTTTGTAAAGAGAAGATTGGGGAAGTATTTAGGGCAGTAACAGTGGTCAGTAGTCAGGGAGACGGAAACTATGAACTAAGAACTGTGAACTACGTACTTAGCTGAGGAAGTCGGCGATCGCCTGGACGACAATCTCCTGCTCGTCTTGGCGCAGTTCGGGGAAGATGGGCAGCGCCAGCACTTCACGGGCCGCGCGTTCGGCTTCAGGGAAGTCGCCTTCCCTGTAGCCGAGAAACTTCAGCGCTTCCTGCAGGTGCAGCGGCACGGGATAGTAAATCTCCGATCCGATGTTTCTCTCCGTGAGAAAAGCGCGCAGTTCGTCGCGCCGGCTGGTCCGGATTACGTACTGATGCCAGACATGTCTGCTGCCGGGGACTTCGTGCGGCAATACGATTCCGCGGCTGGGGTAGGGCCCGTTCTCGGCAAGTCCGGCGGTGCGAAACATTGCGTCATAGCGGTTGGCGACTCCCCGGCGCGCGTCGTTCCACTGGCCGATGTACTTGAGCTTCACCTGCAGGATCGCGCCCTGGAAGCCGTCCATGCGCGCGTTCCAGCCGACCTCGTCGTGATGATAGCGGCGGCGCATGCCGTGCTGGCGCAGCATGCGGGCGCGCTCGGCAATGTCCGCGGAGTTGGCGCTCACCATCCCGGCGTCGCCGGCTGCGCTGAGATTCTTGGTCGGATAGAAGCTGAACGCTGCCGCGTCGCCCAGTCCTCCGGCCTTGACGCCGTTCCATTCCGCCCCCCAGGCCTGCGCGGCGTCCTCAATCAGTTTCAGGCCGAATTTCCCGCCGAGGGCGGAGAAGGCGGTCCAGTCGGCCGGTTGCCCGTAGAGGTGCACGGGGAGGACAGCTTGAACGCCCCGCCCTTCGGGCTGCTGAAGCACGGTCTGGACCGCCGCCGGATCGAGATTGAAAGTCGCCGGATCGATGTCGGCAAGAGCCGGCCGGGCGCCGGCGCGCAGAATTGCGCTCGCCGAAGCAAAAAAACTGAAGGGAGTGGTCACGACCCGCGCGCCGGGCCCAACTCCGGCCGCCGCCAGCGCGAGCCATAGTGCGTCTGTGCCGGATGCGCATCCAATAGCGTGAGATACGCCGAGCAGACGAGCGGCGGCCGTTTCGAAGGCCTCTACCGGCTCGCCAAGGATAAACTGTTGATTTTCTAGTATATGCCCGAGCGATTGGAGTAACTCTTGGTGCAATGGCGCGTACTGGCGCTTCAAATCCAGCATCGGAACAGATGCATTTTGTTGAGCTGAAGGAGCAGGAGGGTGGGCGGAGCCTCGCACCCAAATATGGTAGCAGCCGGACAGGACGGCGTCCTGGAACGGGTCTGGGAACGAGTCATTTGCACCCCAGGCGTCAGGGCAGAGTTGAAAAGGTCCGTGAACCTAGCTATTGTTGACACATTACGGGACTAAGCGGAGGCCGGCAATTCCGGCGCCGCGCCTGTGTATTTGTTTTTTCACTCACGCGAATTTGATGGCACGCATCATAAGAATTCAAGAAAGCAGGAGATCGGCACATGGAAAACAAGCCGGCGCAAAACATTCAGGACACCTTCCTGAATACCGTCCGCAAAGATAAAACTCCGATCACCATCTATCTGGTCAGCGGAGTGAAGCTGACTGGAAAGATTCGGTCTTTTGATAAGTACTCCGTGCTGCTGGAAAACAACAGCCAGGAGCAGTTGATCTTCAAGCACGCCATTTCAACCGTTGTCAGTAACCGCAGCGTGCTCCACTCCGAGCATCGCCCGGCTGTTGCTCACACCGGACTCGGGCCCTCGGCTGTGCCGGCGCCCGCCTCGCCTGTGGCGACGGCGGAGCAGCGGTAAGCCAAAACGGCATCGGTTCAGGAAGGGCGTGAGGTCCGCCGAGCGTTGCACAGGCGTGCTCTCCAGGAATCAGGAACCTTGCTGAAGAAAAATCATCGAGTGGATCGCGCCAGTCCCCAACGAGAGCGCGCTGTTCTCGTTGGCGTCGACTTTCCTGTCCGCTCGACGGCCCGATTGATGCGCAATCGTCCGGCGCAAGCGGGCGCGCGCGGTGCTGCGTCCGCGACAGGCAAAGATGCCCACGCGCCTGAAGATCAGCAGGCGCTTGCCGCGGAAGATCGCGCCCAAATAATCTCAGGCTTCGGCTTAGAGGAGTCGCTCGAGGAGTTTCGCGAGCTGGTCTTGAGCGCCGGCGGCGAAGTTGTAGCCGAGCTGCTGCAGCGTCGTCCGCGGCCCGATCCGGCGACGTTGATTGGCGCCGGCAAGGTCGAAGAGATCGCCGGCGTAGCGGCCTCCACTGAAGCCGACCTGGTTCTCTTCGATCACGATTTATCTCCCACGCAACTGCGGAACCTCGAAGCGGCGATGCCGTGCCGCGTTCTCGATCGCACCCAGCTTATCCTCGACATCTTTGCCCGCCACGCTCGAACGAGCGAAGGCCAATTACAGGTTGAGCTGGCGCAGCTTGAGTACATGCTGCCGCGCCTGGCCGGGCGCGGCAAAGCCATGTCGCAGCTCGGCGGCGGCATCGGCACGCGCGGACCCGGCGAAACGCAGCTCGAAACCGATCGCCGCAAGATCCAGCGCCGCATCGACCAGCTCAAGATCGATCTCGAAGCCGTTCGGCGCGTGCGCCGCCAGCAGCGCCAGCGGCGCGAATCGGTTCCTGTTCCCACGGTGGCGCTGGTCGGCTATACCAACGCGGGCAAGAGTACGCTGTTCAACCGGCTCACCGGCGCCGGCGTATTGCAATCGTCGCGCATGTTCGCCACCCTCGATCCCAAGCTCCGCGCCATTGAGCTTCCCAGCCGCAGAAAAATCCTTCTCTCAGACACGGTCGGCTTCATCCGCAATCTGCCTCATACTCTCGTCACCAGCTTCAGGGCCACGCTTGAAGAAGTGGCGCAGGCTGAAGTTCTTCTCCACGTGCGCGACGCCGCCTCCACCTACGGCGACGAGCAAAAGACGCAGGTTGAAAAAGTTCT
>DATHNJ010000210.1:0-35342 GCA_035486155.1 Occallatibacter sp.
AAGCTATAAGAACATGTTCACCGAGGTGAAGCTCAAGGACGGCAAGGGCGCGCACTACGGTCTCGGCGTCTTCATCACCGACGAGGGAGGTCATCACGCCATTGAACACGATGGCGAGGTCACGGGATTTGTATCGGCCAACATCGTGCTGCCCGACGATGGCGTCGCCGTAGTCGCACTGACCAATCACATGGCGAGCGGCGCCAATGAGATTGCGCGCCTTATCGCCGGCGCAGTGGCCGGCAATGCGGACGAGAAACCGGCTGAGAAACAAGCGCTCGCCATCTATCGCGGACTGCAGAAAGGCCAAATCGATCGCAGCCTGCTCGCGCCCAATCTCAACGACTACTTCTCCACGCAAACGGTCGCCGATTTTCGCGACAGCCTCGGGCCGCTCGGCGAGCCATTGGCGTTGCATCAGGCGAGAGAAGACCTGCGCGGCGGCATGACCTTCCGCGCCTTCGAGATCGTCTATCCGACGATGCGCCTGCATCTGACGACCTATACGTATCCCGACGGCAAGCTGGAACAGTATCTTATTGAGCCAGCGGACTAAGAACTGGCGTAGTTCGATCGGAGCCGCGCGCACGGTACACTTGAACTGGACCTATGTTTGAGAACCTCACAGATAAACTGCAGCGCGCCTTCAAAACCCTGCGCGGCCAGGGCACGCTGACTGAAGAGAACATCCAGGAAGCCCTGCGCGAGATTCGCGTCGCCCTGCTTGAAGCCGACGTCAACCTCAACGTCGTCAAGGACCTGATCGAGCACATCCGCGCCAAGGCCGTCGGAACCGAAGTGTTGACCGCGCTCTCGCCTTCCGAGCAAGTGATCAAAGTTGTGCGCGACGAGCTGGTCGAACTTTTAGGCCGCGACACCGCCCGCTTCAAATTCGCCTCGCAGCCGCCCACCGTGATCTTGATGGCCGGTCTGCAGGGCTCCGGCAAAACCACCACCAGCGGCAAACTTGCTGCATGGCTCAAGAAGGGCGGCCATCGTCCCATCCTTGTTTCGGTCGACGTCTATCGCCCGGCCGCGCGCGAGCAGTTAAAGGTCGTCGCCAAATCCATCGACGCCAAGATCTACGAAGGCGACACCAAAGGCGAAGCGCCCGGATCGGCCCTCGTCGAACGGCTGGCTGCCGAGGCGCGGCGCGAAGCCCGCAACTTCGGCTTCGATACGCTGATCGTTGACACCGCCGGCCGCCTGCACATCGACGAAGAGCTGATGGGTGAAATGGAGCGGCTCAAGAAGCTGCTCAACCCCCAGGAGATTCTCTTCGTCGCCGACGCTATGACCGGCCAGGACGCCGTCAACTCCGCACAGGACTTTCATTCTCGTCTCGGACTGACCGGCGTGGTCCTGACAAAGATGGACGGCGACGCCCGCGGCGGCGCAGCTCTGTCGATTCGCCACGTCACCGGCCAGCCCATCAAGTTCATCGGCGTGGGCGAAAAGCCCGACGCCTTCGAGCCGTTCCATCCCGACCGCATCGTCGGCCGCATTCTCGGCATGGGCGACATGCTCTCGCTCATCGAGAAGGCCGAATCCACGCTCGACCGCAAAAAATCTGAAGAGTTCGCCAAGAAAGCGCTTCTAGGCGATGGCTTCACCCTCGAGGACTTCCGCGACCAGCTCAAGCAGATCAAAAAGCTCGGCTCCATGGAAAGTATTTTGAAGATGCTGCCTTCGGTCGGCCCCTTCGCCGGCATGCAGCAGGCCGCCAGCCAGGTCGATGAAAAACAATTCGTGCGCCTCGAAGCCATCATCAACTCCATGACGCCGCACGAGCGCCGCAACCACGAGATCATCTCCGGCTCGCGCCGCAAGCGTATTGCCGCCGGCTCCGGCACGACCGTGCAGGACGTCAACCAGCTCCTCCGCCAGTACGCGCAGATGAGCAAGGTCTTCAAGCAGATGGGCAAAGGCGGCCTGGCCAAAAACATGATGCGCGGCGGCCTCGGCGCCATGGGCCTGGGCGGCCGCCAGAAGTTCGGGCGGTAGAAGCTCCGGATGACCAATCTCCAGGACCACCTCGACGAGATCACCGCCAACACGCGCAACCTCGTCCAGCCCGAGCGCCTCGCGGTAGGCGAACGCGCCGTCGAAGAGCTCTTTGCCACCAGAATTGAAGAAAATATCCTGCCCGTCGGCGCCACAGCGCCCGAGTTCGCCCTCAAAGACTCCAACAACAAAACAGTCCGCAGCGCCGACCTCCTCAGCCTCGGCCCGCTCATCATCAAATTCTTCCGCGGGCGCTGGTGTTCTTACTGCGTCACCGAGCTCGAAGCCTGGCGCGATCTCTATGGCCGTATCCGCGAGCACGGCGCGCTCATGGTCGCCATCGGCCCGCAAATCCAGCGCCAATCCGACTTCATGGTCGGCCAGCACGGCCTGCCCTTTCCTGTCCTGACCGACACAAACAACGCCGTCGCCGAGCAGTTTGGGCTCGTCTACACCGTGCCCGAGTACCACCGCGCCTACTACCTCTCCATCCTGGTCAATATCCCATTCGTCAACGGCGAGAAGAGCTGGCGCCTTCCCCTGCCGGCGACCTACGTCATAAGCCCCGCTGGACGCGTAGTCCTTGCCGAAGCTCATGCCGATTTTCGCGTTCGCCCCGAGCCGGAAGAAGCGTTATCAGCCGCCTTCGCCCAGAGCCTCTAACCCGTTTCTAAGCCACACCGGCGTGCGTTGTCCGACTTTCATTACCTAAGTCATAGGCGACCCGCACTCTTCCACAAATGTCAGCCGCGGAAAACGAATCTTACTCACTAGAGCCACCTCCCTTTCTAGCCGATAGATTCCTCAGACAACCTGGATCAGGGAAAAAGCCGACTCGAGCTCTGCGGAGGGACGCCATCGCCACACGACTGCGATTAGGGGATTTGCTGGTCAGCGCCAAGCTGGTGACTGAAGACGACGTCACCAAGGCCCTGGCGCGCATGACCGAGCATGGCGGCCGACTCGGCGACAACCTCGTCGCCATCGGGGCGCTTACGACGGAACGCCTCAACGCCTTCCTCCATCGCATCCCCACCGAACCTGCTGACATCCGCGCCACTGGCGTCGACGAAGTCGACCTGATGGGCCTGCTGCTAAAGCTCATCTACCGCGACCGTCTGGAAACCACACGCCAGTTCATCGACGCCATCAAGCTTCCGTATCACATCGTCCTCGATTTGATCCGCATGGCCGTCGAGCGGCAGTTGCTCCAGACGCTCGGCTCGCGTTACTCCGACAACCCGATCGATCTGAGCTACTCATTCACCGAAGAAGGCCGCCGCTGGACCCTCGACGCGTTGACGCGCCTGCGCTACACCGGCCCGGCGCCCGTCACCATCGAAGAGTTCAACTATCGCGTCAACATGCAGAAGTTGACCAACGAGATCATCACTTTCGACCGCATTCAGAAGGTCATGAACGATCTCACCTTTGACGACACGATCATCGAGCAGGTCGGTCCGGCGCTCAACTCCGGCCGCGCCATCCTTCTCTACGGCCCTCCAGGCAACGGCAAAACCTCCACGGCGATGCGCCTCAGTAGCGTCTTTAACGACGTCATCTACGTGCCTTACTCGATCATCGTGGAAGGCCAGATCATCCGCGTCCACGATCCCAGCATCCACGTGAAGCTCGATCCGCCCAAGGTCAATGACGATGGCGGCTTTTCCGTCGTCCGCCGCGAAGAGTTTGACGCGCGCTGGGTGCCCTGTAAGCGGCCCTTCGTCGTCACCGGCGGCGAACTCACGCTCGACATGCTCGACCTGCGCTACGACAGCGTGGGCAACTACTACGAAGCGCCGCTGCACATGAAAGCTCTCGGCGGCTGCTTCATCATCGATGACTTCGGCCGCCAGCTCGTCTCGCCTACGCACCTGCTCAATCGCTGGATCGTGCCTCTTGAAGGCCGCGTCGACTACCTCAAGCTCCACACCGGCAAAAGCTTCAGCATCCCGTTCGAAGAGCTCATCATGTTCTCGACCAACCTCGAGCCCGAAGATCTGATGGATCCAGCCTTCCTGCGCCGCCTGCCTTACAAGATCGAAGTGGGCGCGCCGAGCTTGGAGAACTTCAAAACCATCTTTAAGAAGGAAGCCGAAAAGCAGGGGATGACGCTTCCCGACGACATCTTCAACTCGATTGTGCGCAAGCTGCGCGATGAGAAAGAGCTCGGCTTTGCCGCCTATCAGCCCAAGTTCATCATCGATCAGATCGTGGCTACCTGCCGCTTCATGGGCCAGCCGGCGCACTTTGAGCCGCGCTACATCGACTACGCGCTCGACAATCTGCGCGTCAAGCGCAGCGAAGCCGCCAAGTGGAAGGCCAACGTCAAGACCACCGCGCGCATCGCCGACTACTAATCTGCATCTCTTTCGCCAGTGACTGACCCTGGCTTCCTCTGCAAACTCCATGCTGCATGTAGGTCGATTCGCGAACACGCCGGCGAAAGCCGGCGGCTAACCCCGCTAACATGCGCGAAGCGCGGCTAACCCCGCTGCTCCCTCAAATCTCCGGATAAATATCGAAAAACGCATCCAGGCTCTGCTTCAGTTGGGCCTCGATCTGCTCCCTCGACCCCTCCAGCACGTGCATTGTCACGTGCGCCTCGTTGCCGTTGACAAGCTTCAACGTCGCGTCGTGAATCTCCTTCACTTCGCCCTCCGGCAACAGCCGCATTCCGTACACAAGAGTCAAATTCGCCATGCTGGCATCTTTACATAGGAGATTGCGATTGTGGGAATCCGGTTTGAATCCGCGGCTTTCGTCGACGGAGACGACCCGGATCGCCCATCTACAATCGACACAGGAATTTGAATGACAGAGACACGTGATACCGTAATCCTCGGTTCGGGCTGCTCGGGCCTTACCGCCGCCATCTACACCGCACGCGCAGGCCTTAATCCGCTGGTCCTCGAAGGCCATGAACCCGGCGGCCAGCTCTCCATTACCACGCTGGTTGAAAACTTTCCCGGCTGGCCCGACGGCATCCAGGGTCCCGAACTGATCGACAACATGAAGAAGCAGGCGATCCGTTTTGGCGCGACGTTCCAGCTCGCGCACCTCAACTCAGTTGACCTGAAGGCGCGTCCCATCAAGCTCAACACCACGGTGGGCGACATTCACACCCGCACGCTGATCATCGCCTCCGGCGCCAGCGCCCGCTGGCTCGGCATACCTAGCGAGCAGGCGCTCATCGGTCACGGAGTCTCGAGCTGCGCCACCTGCGACGGCTTCTTCTTCCGCGGCAAGCCCATCGCCGTCATCGGCGGCGGGGACTCTGCAATGGAAGAAGCGCTGTTTCTGACCCGCTTCGCCTCCAAGGTCACGCTGCTCCATCGCCGCGACGCCTTCCGCGCCTCCAAGATCATGCTGGAGCGCGCCATGGCTCATCCCAATATCGAGTTGCGCACCAACACCGTCGTTGAAGAGGTTCTCGGCGTCGAAGACCTCGCCGTCAAAGGCCTCCGCCTGCGCGATGTCAGCAACGGAGCCAAAAGCAATCTGGAAGTCGAAGGCCTGTTCCTCGGCATCGGCCACGAGCCCAACGCCAAGATGTTCAACGGCCAGCTCGATCTCGACGAGGACGGCTACATCAAGACGCAAAACAACGTCTTCACCACGCATCACGGCGTTGAGGTTTCCGGCGTTTACGCGTCCGGCGACGTGCAGGACCGCCGCTATCGCCAGGCCATCACCGCTGCGGGTACAGGCTGCATGGCCGCGCTTGAAGTCGAAAAGTATCTTGAAGAGCATGGCCGGTAACGGCGTCTCAAGCGAAGTTGGGGGCCCCATCCTTGCGTAGTTTTACCGCGCAAGGGTGGGAAAGCACGCAACTCACGATCGATCCATCACAATGCGTAGTCTGTACGAAAAGCCATGACCTCGCTCAAAGAGAATCTCGAACGGCTTGAAGACGCAATCGGCGCGGCCTGTCGTAAGGCGGGCCGCGACCGCAAAGAAGTCGAGCTGATGGCCGTCTCCAAGACCTATCCGGCCTCAACCATCGCCGAAGCGGCTTCGTTGAGGATGAAACTGTTCGGCGAAAATCGTGTCCAGGAGTTCTCCTCGAAGTCCGCCGATCTTGCCGCGCTGCGCGCTGCCGGAAGCGCCGCTGCGACCGACGAGCCGATTCTGGTTCACCTTATCGGTCATCTCCAATCGAATAAGTCAGCGCGCGCCGTCGAGCTCTTTGACGGCATTGATTCCGTCGACAGCCTCCGCCTCGCCGAACGTCTCGACGAAGCCGCCGCTCGATCCCACAAGCGTCTCCCAGTTCTCCTTGAAGTCAAACTCAGCCCCGAAGAGACCAAGGAAGGCCTCGATCCAGAATCCGCGGAGGCGGCTCAATTGCTTGAGCGCCTGCCAGATTTCACTCATCTTGAAACCCGCGGCCTGATGACGATCGCTCCTTGGGGCGTTGCAGAAGAGGAAACGCGCGCCTGCTTTCGCAGCCTGCGCGACTGGCGCGACAAATGGGCCGCGGCGTATCCGCGCCTCAACTTCTCCGTGCTCTCGATGGGCATGAGCGGCGACTTTCCGATCGCCATCGAAGAGGGCGCCACGCGCATCCGCATCGGCACGGCTCTGTTCGGCAAGCGCGCGCCCTACGCGGGCCCTCCGGAGTAAATGCGGGAATGCTGCGCACGGTGAGAGATGGCGTCACGCTCGCCGTGCGCGCGCAACCCGGCGCCAAGAAGACCGCAATCACCGGCGTCTACGGCGAAGGCGACTCGGCCCAACTCAAAATCGCGGTGCAGGCCCCGCGCATCGAGGGCCGCGCCAACGAAGCGCTTATCGCCTTTCTCGCTGCAACATTCGATCTCCCCAAACACTTCGTCGAACTCGTGAATGGAGAACTTTCACGCAGCAAAGTTTTTCTGCTGCGCGGCGTCGCCATCGAGCGTGTGCGTTCCTTGCTTGCAGAGTTTTAGCGTGTATTGAAGTGTCACCCAAGAGCTTTTGCATGCGCCTAGCGCCGCGAGAAAAAGTAGGCAACACGCCTCTGCAGCCTCGCCTCCAAGTGGGGGAACAAGGCAGCAAATTCGAAATGAGGAAATTGACATGGGATTGATTACACCTAACGACTTTCCGAACCTGCAGGAGCTCTACTACGCGCAACTGCGCTATCTGCTCTCTGCTGAGAACCAGATTGTGAAGGGCTTGCCCAAGATGATCGAGCACGCCGATGATCCGCAACTGCGCCAGGCATTCCAGTCGCACTTGCAGGAGACACAGGCGCACGTCACGCGTCTTGAGCGTCTCCTCGCCGATTTCACCAACGACGTTGACGACAAGAAGGACCCGATTCTCGCTGCAATCGTCGGCTCAGGCGAGAACATCACCAAGGAATCCGACCCCGGCGCAGTGCGCGACGCGGGCCTGATCGCCACTGCCCAAAAGGTTGAGCATTATGAGATCGCCTCGTACGGCAGTGCGCGCAATTGGGCCGAACAGTTGGGGTTGCCCGAGCATGTGGCGATTTTGGATCAAACGCTGAAGGAAGAGAAGCATGCCGACAAGCTGTTGACGGAGATTGCGCATGCGACCAATCAGATCGCATCCGTCATCGTCTAAGCCGATCGCGCAACCTAACCCGAAACCTCAGACCCTCATCGGCGGAAAAGAATCCGAAAAATCGCCGATGGGGGTCTATCTACTTCAGCGCCAGTCGCTCTTCTACGCCTTGGCGAACGGCGAAGGCCCGATGTACTCCATATCGAATTGACGGAAGAACTCAGCCGGATTGGCCGGCGGCTTGGCGAGGCCGTCGACGGCGTGAAAATATCCTTCCATTTTTCCGGCGGGACAAAATGCGATCAGCATGTGGGCCGGCGTTGGTCCGGCGCCCACGAACGTATGCGGCACGCGGCGCGGCGCCAGAACCGACTCGCCCGGCCCTAGCTCGAGTCTTTGCTCGCCGACCTGAAAAACCACTCGCCCTTCCATCACATAAAACCACTCTTCCTGGTTCAAATGCATGTGCAGCGGCGGCCCGCTCGGACCGAGATTTTTGTGCTCGACCAGGAAGAGCCCACCCGCCGTCTCGCCGGCAGTGACTTTGAACAGCAGCGTGCTGAAGCCCATGGCGGTGGGATGATGGAAACGGTCTTCGCCTGCGCCGACCACGTGAAGGGAATTCGCCGGCGCCTCGGCGACCGCGTACTCGGTCAGAACATCGTGCAGGCCTGCGCAGGGAATAATCGCTGCGGCGGTTTTGAGAAAGGAGCGGCGTTGCATTCATTTCCTCCGTGGATCAACCGATCCTAAATAAGAGACACGGGAGGATGCGAAGAAATTCTCCAGAGGGCGCTGCCGTGAAGTTGCGCCAATAACCCCCGAGGACGGGAGTAAATTCCTACGAGACGGGCGCGGCTTCTGTAATCTCCGTGTCGGCGAGTTCCGATGGATCGCCGGCCGCCCCGCGTCGCGATGATTTCTTACCAGGCGCGGTCTTCGCCGAATCATTCTCGGCGTCCTTCACCTCGGGAATCGCGTCAAGATCGGCTTTGCCCTCGGCGAGCTGCATCATAAAATCCTGGCTCGAAAACCTCGGGGCATCTTTGTCGGCCTTCGACGCGCGAACATAAACGCCGTCCGGCTGCTGAATGCGCGCCTTGACCGTGTCGGCCAGATACGCCGGAAGAATCTCGTCCTGAATGCGCGCCTTAGCCGCAGCGTCGCGCACCGGGAAGGCAACCTCGCAGCGTTCGAGAAGATTGCGCGGCATCCAGTCCGCCGAGCCGATATAGATTTCGTCGTCCCCGCCATTGCCGAAGTGGAAGATGCGCGAGTGTTCCAGGAACCGGCCCACGATCGAGCGGACGCGAATGGTCTCCGACAGCCCTTTCACGCCGGGCCGCAGAATCGAAAGCCCTCGGATGATCAGATCGATCTCGACGCCGGCCTGCGAAGCCTGATAAAGCGCTTCAATCACGCTCGGCTCCAGCAGCGCGTTCATTTTGGCGATGATGCGCGCCGGTCGGCCTGCGCGCGCGTGCTCCATTTCGCGGCGAATCAGCCCAAGAAAACTCTCGGCCATCGTGAGCGGCGCCACCAGCAGGGGCCGGTAGTCGTCGATCTCCGCATGCGCGGTCAGATAGTTGAACACCATGTGCACCCGCTCGGTGATCTGCGGATCGCTGGTCAGCAAGCTCAGGTCGGTGTAGAAGCGCGCCGTCACGGGGTTATAGTTTCCCGTGCCCAGATGGCAATAACGCCGCGTCACGCCATCCTCATCGCGCCGCACCAGCATGGCCAGCTTGCAATGCGTCTTGAGCCCCACCACGCCGTGAAAGACCTGTACGCCGGCGTCTTCCATGCTGCGCGCCCAGCGGATATTCGAGGCTTCATCGAAGCGCGCCATTAACTCCACCACCAGCGTGGCTTCTTTCGTCGCCGCGGCCTCAATCAGCGCCTTGAACATCGGCGAATCTTCGCTGGTGCGGTAGAGCGTCTGCTTCATGCTCACCACCGCCGGATCCTGTGCGCCGGTTTCGATGAACTCGACCACGGGATCGTACGAGTCATACGGATGATGCAGCAGAATGTCGCGATGGCGTAGTTCGTCGAAGATATCCGTCGACTTGCGGCTCAGATGCAGCGGCTTCGGAGTGAACGGCGCGAACTTCAGCTCCGGCCGCTTCACGTCGCTGTACAAAAACATCAGCCGCGACAAATTGACCGGCCCGTCCCCACGAAAGACCTGGTCCTCGTCGAGTTCGAAATTGACGCGCAGCCGCTCGACGATCTCCGGATCGGCGCCGGACTCGATCTCCAGACGCACGGCATCGCCTTTGCGCCGGTTATGCAGCTCCGAGCGAATGCTCTCCAGCAGCGACCGCGCCTCTTCCTCTTCGAAGTAGAGGTTCGAATTGCGCGTGACGCGAAAGGCGGTGTGCGCCAGCACCTCATAGCCCCGATACATGCCGCCCAGGTTCTGCGCAATCAGATCCTGTAACAGCAGATAGTCGTAGCATCCGTCGCCGCACGGCAGGCGCACAAAGCGCGGCAGAGCGCGCGGAACGGTGACGACCCCGACAACCTGCGGGCCTGAGCTCTTCCGCTTGCGGCGCAACAGCAGAGCGAGGCAAAGCGCCTTGTTCAGTACGCGCGGAAACGGATGCGCCGGATCGATCGCAATCGGCGTCAACAGCGGATCGACCTCGCGCTGAAAGTACCCCTGGGCATAGGCGCGCGCGTCCTCGCTTAACTCATTCCACGCGAGCAGGCGAATGCCTTGTTTACGGAGTTCGGGAAGCAGATGCTCTTTCCAACAGTGGTATTGCGCGGCGACAAAGCTGTGAATTTCGGCGGTCAGAGAGGCGAGGGACTCGTCCGGGCGCAGCCCGTCGTAACCCGGCTCGCGATAGCCATCTTCGATGCGCTGCAAGAGACCAGCCTGGCGGATTTCAACATACTCATCGAGATTGGAGCCGGTGATGGCGAGAAACTTGACCCGCTCCAGCACCGGATTCGTAGCGTCCTCGGCTTCTTCCAGCACCCGGCGATTGAACTGCATCCAGGAAAAGTCCCGGCCGTTGAAGATTTTCTGTTTTGCTGCGCTGCGGGCCATCGGTCGCGTCCTGTGCGTGTGGGAAAGTCTATCGCGTTTTGCCTGGGTATGGCGCGAATGTCCTCTGGCCACAACCGGAGCCCATTCGATTGCCCATTTGATTGATAGATACAGGACGCAGAGCCCAGCGATATTAAGTCTTCAAAAAAAGGCCGATGCACTGCAAAAGTTATTACCGCGCAAAGGTGATTACTGGACCTTCCCTGCAGTCTCTTCCAACACCACATTGGATGCCGCTCCCGCATCCACTGTCGCCGGCTGGTGCGAGCAGAATCCGATACCCACATAGAACGGGCCGTCGAAATGGATCTCGATCGGCGGACCGAACTGGTGCATCGGTTCGCCTTTCAGGCTGACGAAGATCGCCACCGAGTCGCCGTGCTTTTCGATCCCGATGCGCTTGGCCAGCACGCCGTTCAGCCCGCCGCCGAAGCGATACTGCATGTCGCTGATCATGGCGTTGGTCTCCGGGCGCCAGGCCAGATGGATCATGCCCGTTCCGTGCTCGCCCAGCATGGCTTCCTTGGAGTCATCGTCGAGCGACTGACGCAGGATAAGCACTACTTTGCGGTCGCCGTAGCCGTCAGGGTTTGGGAAGCTAGCGTCTGCGGCCAGTGAGACATCGCCCGACATCTTCTTCCACAAAAAGCGAAACTCGTCGCGCGTGTACCAGATGTTGTAGCCGGCCGAACGGATCGTGTAGGTCTTGGTCGCCGGATCGTACGACGCGCTGCCTGGAACCACAGCCGAACCGACATCCGATTGCCCGTCAAAGACGCCGATCGGGGTGTTGAAGGTCGTGGCCGGCCGATGAAAATCCACCGGCGGCGGAACCTGCTTGTGCGTCGCCGATCCCGGAAGCGCCCAATCAGGTACGGCCGGAGGAGTGTTCTGGCTACGCGCAGAAGGGAAGCACATCAGAGCAAGGATGAACGCTAAAGCGATTTTTAGGCCGTAGCGGAAGGCGTTCGATTCCATGGCGCCACTGTAGCAGACCAGGGGAAAAACCACAGAGGAGTTCAATGGGTTTCAAGATTGTGGGAGTTGAGCGTTCTCGCGCGTTGACCAGCGACCGCTCGCGGGGCGAGGATAGAAACAGCGCTACTTCGGCGTCCCCGCATCCCCGAAATCGAAAGGAGTCCCCGCCATGCCGCAGGAAACCGTCTCTGTCTCCGAGAAGCCGATTCCTTCGCAATCGTCGTGCTGCGCCCCTGCGTTTGCGGAGAAGTTTTTGGAACTCCTGAACGGGAAGCCGAAAGACGACGCTACCGTGGAGGAGGCCTTTGCGGGCATGGACGAGATGTTCGAGGTGATCGCAGCGGAGCTCTATAATCTGGCCTCCATGCTGGTTGGCGAAGGCGAAGACAGCATCGCGCTGGTGGAGCAGGCAGTGGCCACGGCGGATGTTTCGGCCTCCGACGGCGCCACGCAGACGCGTAAAAGCAGCCGCCTGGCGTTGAGTCGGGCAGCTCTTGAGATTCTCGAGCGTCGCTCTCCCGGATCGTTGGCGGCGCCGCAGAATCTGGAGCATGTCAGCACGTGCATCCAGGACGAGGATCTCGATACCGGAGAGGTATCCAGCGAAGAGTTGGCCAAGCTGATGTCGGGGCCCGAGAGGGAGCGCGTGCGCGAGTGGCTGGTTGGCTTGCGCGTCGAATTTCGCGTCATCTTCGCGCTGCGTGCGGTGGCCGGATTCAGCTCTCCCGAGGTCGCCTCGCTGCTCGCGGCGCATGGCGGCGGCTCCGCAGCCGGATGGAAGCCGGAGGACGTGCGCGAAATCTACCGCCAGGCGCTCTGCTCGCTGGCGTCGCAGGTCATCCACACGGCCAACGTCAGGTAACCAAAACCGCAATTTCGGTTAATCAAAAGCCGTTGAATCGCTAAAATACCTCGCCGGCGTCAGCCAATGCGTGTGTCCGCCGGCAGACACTACGCCCGTCCGTTTATTCCGTTACACTGCATAATTAAAGAAGCAGTTTGTCCTGCCTGGACATCCATAACCCGTGCTCATACTTTCCAGCAGATTGATTCTGCAATGACTTTCAAGCGATCGGTACGATGCCCCTAACTATTTCAGGGAAAAAAGCGGATTTAATCTCTTGCTGCGCGCTCCTCGCGGTGAGTTTCGCATTCGGTTCTCAGACCCTCGGCAATGCCCAGGCGCTGCCGTCCCAGGCCTTAGGCCAGTCGACGGGGCCAACGGCGCAGAGCTACCAGGGCAGCGTGACAGTGGGCGAGGTGTCGCCGCAGCCTCTCGATCTGTCGCTGGACGATGCAATCCAGCGCGGGCTCAAGAACAATCTGGGCATCATTCTGAACGGAACGCAGGTTGCTGGCGCGCGCGGCCAGCGGCTCAGCGAACTGCAAGACCTGCTGCCCGAAGTCGACTTCAAAGCTCAGGAAAGCGTAATGCAGGTTTCGCTCGCAGCCGAAGGCATACGCATTCCCGGAGTTCCTACGGTCATCGGACCGTTTGGCTACACCGATCTGCGAGCCTCGCTGACCTGGTCGCTGGTTGACGTCGCTTCGCTGCGCAATTACCTCGCGGCCCGGCACAACTTTGCTTCTGCGCAGTTATCAGCCGAGGACGCGCGCGATATGGTGGTGCTGACTGTCGGCAACGCGTACCTGCTGGTGCTGGCCGATCAGTCGCTCGTCACCAGTCTGCAGGCGCAGGTCGCGACGTCCAAGATTTCTTTAGACCAGGCGATCGCCAACCATCAGGCAGGCACCGCGCCGCTGCTCGATGAACTGCGGGCGCGCGTGGACTACCAGACGCTCGAGCAGCAGTTGATCTCCGCGCAGAACGGTTTGGAGAAAGACAAGCTCGCCCTGGCCCGCACTATCGGCCTGCCCCTGGCGCAGAAGTTCAACCTGATCGATACAGCGCCGTACTCGGCCTTCGATCTGATCGATGTCGATAAAGCCATCCGCGACGCGCATGCCAACCGCAAGGATCTGGCGGCCATGATCGAGCAGACCAAATCGCTCGAAGAGAAGCGCAAAGAAGTGACGGCCGAGCGGTATCCAAAGGTGGTCTTCAATGGAGACTACGGCGATATCGGCACAACGCTAGGCCACTCGCATGGAACCGGCGACGCACAGGGCACGTTATCGGCGCCCCTGTTCAAGGAGTTTGGATTGCGCGGCGAAGCCCAGCAGGCCGACGCGCAGCTTGATACCGAGAAAGCTCAGCTAAGCGATCTCCATGCGCAGATTGACGCCGATGTGCGCGACGCGCTGCTCGACATCGCTTCCGCGCAGAAGCAGGTGGAAGTGGCGCGGTCTAGCGTCGACTTGTCCAACGAGGCCCTCAGCGAAGCGCAACAGCGCTACGCCAATGGCGTCAGCGATAACCTCGCCGTGAGCCAGGCGGAACAATCCGTGGCGCAAGCCAACGATCAATATGTAGCCAGCCTCTATCGGCACAACGTCGCCAAGCTGAGTTTGGCGCGCGCCTTGGGCGCCGGGCAGAGCTACAAGAACTATTTGGGAGGAAAGTAGCGTGGCGGAATCTACAACAACAACGCTCCGGCGCGAAACAGACGAGACGACAGAGGTCGAGCAGCCGAAGTCGCGGCGCAGGGGCATTATCATCATCGTGGTTTTGCTCGTGGTGGTGGTAGGGCTCGCCCTCTGGTGGCGCTCGACCTTCAGCGAAGACACCGACGACGCGCAGATCTCCGGACACCTGATTCAGATCAGCCCGCGCATCGCCGGGCAGGTCATCAAGGTAGACGTCGAAGAGAATCAGGTCCTCAAGGCCGGCGACGTGATTGCAGAGCTCGATCCGCGTGACTTCCAGGTCGCTGTGGAGAACGCCGAAGCTGCTCTGGCCAGCGCGAAGGCTGCAGCCGCGGCGCAACAAGTCAACGTGCCCATTACTACCGTCAACACCGGAAGCAACCTGGCGTCCGCCGCATCCGATGTCAGCGGCTCGCACGCGCAGGTGGAGCAGGCGCAGAAGCAGTTCCAGGCCTCGCAGGCGCGCGTGGCCCAGGCCGACGCTAACAACATCAAGGCGCAAGCCGACCTCGCCCGGTACCGGCCGCTGGTCGAAAAAGATGTGATCAGCAAGCAGCAATTCGACGCTGCTGTAGCTGCCGCCGATGCCGCGAAGGCCTCATTGGCCGATGCCCAGGCCAGCCAGCAGGCCGCAGAAGACGGCGTTCGCGTCGCGCGCGATCGCGAAACCCAGTCGAGGGCGTTGTACAAGTACGCGCAGACTGGCCCGCAGCAGGTGGCCGCGCAAAACGCTCGCGCCAGGCAGGCCGACGCGCAGGTCAAACAGGCGCAGGCACAACTCGATCAGGCCAAACTCAACCTCAGCTACACCAAGATCATCGCCCCGGCCGATGGCATCGTCACCCGTAAGACAGTCGAGATCAATCAGAACGTCTCTGTTGGACAGAACCTGCTGACGCTGGTGTCGCTCGACGACATCTGGGTCACCGCCAACTTCAAAGAAACCCAGTTGCGCCACATGGGCAATGATCAGTCCGTCGAGATACACGTCGACTCTACCGGTAGGGACTACAAGGGAAAGGTCACCCAGATCGGCGGCGCAACCGGCTCAGTGCTGTCGCTCTTTCCGCCGGAAAACGCAACCGGAAACTATGTGAAGGTCGTCCAGCGCATCCCGGTGCGCATCGACTTCACGGATCTGAAAAACGAAGACCCGCATCACCTGCTGCGGCCTGGTTATTCCGTGGAGCCGAAGGTGACGGTGAAGTAAGGGGCTCCGAAACGGCTGTACGAAGTAGAAGAAGCGAGCCTTTTCGGCTCGCTTCTTTTTGCTCGACGCTCCATCTCAGTTTGTCATCCTGAGATCCCGCGTAGCAGGCGAAAGATCTGCTTCTTATCTTGTCGAATCGAGAGAGAACTGAGATCAGGAGGGTGTCTGCGGGGCTTTTTAACTCCGCAGATCTGGGAAAAAGGACAGCAGTTTAGTTCGGCCGAAAAAGTCCTACTTTTCAGCTTCTGGAACAGCCGGAATCGCGGTCAGACGGGTGACGACGGTAAGACCGGCCAGGTGCGTTTTGCAGCGCACCTCTACTGGAGCCGAAGTTTCAACTACTCCGATCTTGCGCCCCAGCACTTCCACGACTTTCTCAATACGCGTCTTGCGCATGCGCAATTGCTCGATCCGTCCGAAAATCTGCTTGAGTTCGAGTGACGCCTCGTCAAAGGCTGCGCGATAGGCTTCTTTTGTATTTGTATTCATCATTTGCCCCACACACGTATTTTGATGCAGGAGGGGTGGGGGCCGTCATGGCCCGATGGTGGTAACGGAATACAACTGTCCCGTCAAGGGAACCAGGTCTTTCAATTTCCCTAAAAGGAACCCCCAAAAAATCAGGCAAATATTGCCTATTGTGCGCCATGCATAGCGTGCGGCTTGAACAGCGATCGCGCGGGGTAGCGGGCGCCCTGCGCCTTTAGATCGATTTAGACTGTTTCAGCAAGCGATGAAAGACGCAATCTCCGTCTCGAAAGAAAACTATCTCAAGGCGGTTCTCGAAGCCGAGGCCGAGGGGCAGACCGTGATTCCCGCGACCCTCGCTCACTGGCTCGAGGTTTCGCCGCCCGCCGTCACCATGGCGCTCAAGCGCCTTAAGCGCGACGGTCTCGCCGAAGTCGGTGGCGACGGCATCGTGCGCCTCACCTCCGCAGGCCGCGAGATGGCCTATCGCACCGCCCTCCGCCATCACCTCATCGAGCGCATGCTCAGCGAAGTCTTCGGCATGGAGTGGGACGAGATTCACGAAGAAGCCGAGCGGCTGGAGCATGCCGTCTCGCCCGCCTTCGAGGCCAAGCTGAAAGAGAAGCTTGGCGAAGGCGGCGCCTGCCCACACGGCAACGCCGTTCTGCCCAAAAGCCCGGCGGAACGAAAAAAACGCGGGGAACTCCCCCTCTCCGAAGCCGTCGAAGGCCAGAAATACACCGTCGTCAGCCTCCAGGAGCGAGACCCCAAGTTGCTCAAATTCCTGCATCATATGGGCATCGGGCCCAAAGGCAGCCTGCGCGTGGTCAAGCAGAACTACGACCAAACCGTTTCTATTGAATTACCTGCGGGAATCTGTACCCTTGGCCGGCCGGCTGCCGAAGCCGTCTGGCTCAGGACCGAAACGAAAACAATAACGAAGAATAATAAAAAACATTAACCATGATTAATTAAGCCATGCCATACTGAAGTTGTCGCTTCGGTCGTCCCCCTGTCTTCCATGGCCGCAGAAACCAAAACCGCCACTTTCGCTGCGCCTTCCTTGCCCGAGGTGCACTCCAGCGTCAGCGTCTCGCGCTCTCCGCATTTCTGGCGGCGTTTGTTGGGCTTTCTTGGCCCCGGATTCCTCATCTCCGTTGGCTACATGGACCCCGGCAACTGGGCCACCGACATCGCCGGCGGCTCACGCTTCGGCTACACGCTGCTGTTCGTCATCATGCTCTCCAACCTGATGGCGATTCTGCTGCAGAGCCTGTCGCTCAAGCTTGGCGTCGCCACCGGGCGCGATCTCGCGCAGCTCTGCCACGAGGCCTATGGAAAACGCGCCAGCTTCGTATTGTGGGTGCTTGCCGAAGTCGCCATCGCAGCCTGCGATCTGGCCGAAGTCATTGGCTCCGCCATCGCGCTCCAGCTCCTCTTTCACATCCCGCTGTTCTACGGCGTGCTCATCACCGGGCTCGATGTCTTGCTGATCCTCTTGCTGCAGCGGTGGGGATTTCGCTGGATCGAAGCCCTGGTGATTGCGCTCATCGGAACGATTCTTGCCATGTTCGGCGTGCAGGTCTTTCTGTCGCGTCCCGATTCTGTTGCGGCGCTGCACAGCCTGTTTATCCCGTCGCCGTCCATCGTGACCAATCCCGCCATGCTCTATATCGCCATCGGCATCCTTGGCGCCACGGTGATGCCGCACAATCTCTACCTGCACTCGTCGATCGTGCAGAGTCGCCGCTACGAGCGCACCTCGGCGGGAAAACGCGAAGCAATTCATTTTGCGAACATCGACTCCGCCTTCGCGCTGACCATCGCCCTCTTCGTCAACGCAGCGATTCTCATCGTCGCAGCGGCCGTCTTCCATCGCAGCGGACACTTCGACGTAGCGGCGATCGAGGACGCCTACAAGCTGCTCAGCCCTTTGGTCGGCGCCGCCGGGGCAAGCACGCTGTTCGCCGTCGCGCTGCTGGCTTCGGGCCAGAACTCGTCCATCACTGGAACGCTTGCCGGCCAGGTCGTCATGGAAGGATTCATCCAGCTCAAGATCGCGCCCTGGCTGCGCCGCCTGGTGACGCGCAGCCTCGCCATCGTGCCCACCATCGTCGTGGTTGCGATCAACGGCGAGCAGGGAACCGAGAAGCTGCTGATTTTGAGCCAGGTAATTCTCTCGCTCCAACTGAGCTTCGCCGTTGTGCCACTGGTCATCTTCACCGGCAGCCGCAAAGTGATGGGTGAGTTCGCCAACAGCCGTAGTTTGCAGGCGCTGGCATGGACTGCGGCCGCCGTGATCGCCGGGCTGAACGGATGGTATTTGATTCAGATTGCAATGGGGAACTAGACGTCGCCTTAATACCGTTCAATCGTCCGAATAAAATCTTTTGCCGTCCCATACGCCGGATCGACAAACGTGACATCTGACGGATCGCGGCGCGGCGTATCCACGCTGAACACGACCAGCGGTCCTTCGAGAATCTCCGGAATCGCGTGCACCGTATTACGCCGGAAAAACAGCAACTGGCCCGGCCCAAGCTCAACCGGTTCTTGTCCGTCGACAACAAACCTGCCGCGTCCGGAGACGACCTGCAGATACTCATCGCAGGTCTTGTGATAGTGCGCCGGCGCCGGCCGGTAGATGCGAAACATCCTTGAACTGGCGGCCGGTTCATCCGTGAGCCGAATGTCCAGCAGCATCGTGTCGGCTGTCGGCGGAAACTGCGCCGCAATTGCAGCAAGATCGAATACTGAAGAATTGGCAGGCTTGGTCGTGTCTTTTATCTCAGGCATAAGTCACCTCTGAAGGTTGCATGTTCGGGCGAAGACGCCGTCAGGCGTGCAATACGCCGCTATACGATAGATGACATGCGAGTGCTGTCCGCTGCCGAAATGCAAGCCTGCGATCGCGTCACCACCGAGCGCTACGGCATGCCGTCGCTCAAGCTGATGCGCGCCGCCGCAACGGCCGTCACAGCCTTTGCCCGCGCCCAGTTTCCCCATGCGCAGCGCGTCACCGTGCTGTGCGGACGCGGCAACAACGGCGGCGACGGCATGATGACCGCTCGCATGCTGGCCACCGCTGGATTGAAGGTGACCACGGTCCTGCTTGGCTCGCCCGAAGGCATGGCCGGCGACGCCGCCCAGGCGTGGCGCGAACTCGCGACTCCCGCGCACGGCCTGATTCACGTCGTCAAAAACGAGTCCGAACTGGCGCACTTCAAATCCGCCCTCGAAACCGATCTCCTCATCGACGCCATCGTCGGCACGGGATTCGCGCCGCCGTTGCGCGGCCTGCCTCTCGCCGCCCTCGAGTGGATCAGGGATTGCTCCGCGCCTGTTCTCGCGCCCATCCTCGCTATTGATTTGCCTTCTGGTTGGCCCGCGGATTTTTCCTCCGGCGCCTTCGATGGTCCGGTCTTTCCGGCCGACGCCGTCATCACTTTTACTGCGCCCAAGCCCGCACACGTCTTCGCCCCGTTGACGCGCCGCTGGGATCAGCCTGTTGTTGTCGCGCCGATCGGCTCGCCGGACCAAGCGATCGTCTCGGCTTTGCAACTCACATGGGCTGGCGGAGCTCACGAGCTTGTGCAGGCGCCACGCGCAGTCGACGCCAACAAGGGCAAATTCGGCCACGTGCTGGTCATCGGCGGCTCATGGGGCAAATCCGGCGCCCCGTCGATGACCTCGCTCGCCGCGCTGCGCATCGGCGCGGGCCTTGTCACTGCCGCCGTGCCGGAATCGGTGTTGCCGCAGGTCGCCAGCATCGCGCCGGAGTTGATGACCTGGCCGCTGCCCGCGGACACGCGCGGAGAACTTTCTGCGAACGAGATCACGCCTGAGCTGCTCGAAGCAGTCACCCAAGGAAAAACAGCGCTCGCAATCGGTCCGGGCATCGGTCAAGGCGCGGCCGTTCCAAAGTTGCTCTCCGATCTGATCGCAGGATCGCAAATTCCTGCCGTGATCGACGCCGATGCGTTGAATGTCCTCGCATCGAATCCCGACCTGTTCGAGAAACTGGCTGAATCTGGCAAAGCAGGCCGCACTATCGTTCTTACGCCGCATCCCGGCGAGATGGCGCGCCTAGTCGGAAAGACCGTCGCCGAAGTTCAGGCCAACCGGCTCGAGACAGCGCGCGGCTTTGCCGAAAAGTACAGCATGACGTTAGTCCTTAAAGGCGCGCGCACGCTGATTGCGCACCCCGACGGCAGCGTCGCCGTGAACACAACGGGAAATCCCGCGATGGCCAAAGGCGGCAGTGGCGACCTGCTCACCGGCATCGTCGCCGGCCTGCTGGCGCAGTATCGAAACGAGACAGCGCGCGCCGTGGAAGCAGCAGTCTTCATGCATGGCCTCGCCGCGGACTTCGCTGTCCGCGACGTGGACGAGCACACGCTGCTGGCCACCGACACCGTTCGTGAATTTTCCAGGGCTTTTCGCTTCCGTTCGCGCCGTCAGAACGGTTATGTTTGGTTGCAGGGGCATTGCATGCAGCAGGATCCTCTCAAAGGTTAAGCAATGACGAGCGCCGCGGCCACGGCTGAAGGCAAGATTCACGAGTTCACAACGCAGAGCGGCGCAGACACCATCGATGTGGGCCGCAAGCTGGCGCATTTGCTCAAGCCGCCGCAACTGCTGTTGCTGCGCGGCGATCTTGGCACCGGCAAGACGACGCTGGTCAAAGGCATCGCGCAGGCCCTCGACGCCGCCGAGCCCGACGAAGTCACCAGCCCCACCTTCACGCTGCTGCACGAATACGAGGGCTCGCTGCATAACAAGCCCATCAAGCTCTACCACATCGACGTCTATCGCCTGGAAGGCGAGCGCCAGCTCGAAACCCTCGGCCTCGACGAGCTGCTGACGCCCGATGCGCTGGTGCTGGTCGAGTGGGGCGAAAAATTCAAGAGCATTCGCAAGAAGGCGACCGGCGAGATCGCCATTGCCTCCGCCGGGGGCGACGCACGCAAGATCACAGTGACTCTAAAAGAGTAAGCCTCGCTCTGCCGCTCACTTCCATCTGAAATCTCCCGCCCGGCGCCGCTCAAAAGCGCTCCTCTGCTTACCATTGCGCATACTCCACAGGAACTTTCGTTTTCTAGACGGCGCTTCAGGCGACCGCTATACTTTGGCGCACGGAGTAAAATTCATGCGGTTCTTTCGCGCTCAAGCGCGGTTCTCTTCTGTTGTTGCCTTGGTTCTCCTTGCGACCGGCGCAGCCTGCGCGGCGACGGCGCAAAACCCCGAGCCGAAACACAAAGCGCAAGCTGCTGCTCATCCCACCGCGCCCAGCGTCGAAGTGATCAATGGCGGCTCGCGCTTTACGCAGAGCTTCGACGGGCGTCAGCCTGTTGTGCTGAAATCGGAATCCGTCGGAACAATGCGGCGCGGATTCCGCCCCGAGTATCGTTCCGGCCAGGTGAGCCGGCCGGCTGCGAGCGGTACATCGTCGCGGAAAGCAGTCCCAGCGAACGGCGTCGTCATCTTCAACGGCAATCAGAGAGAGACGCGCGTCTTCAATTCTTCGAACGGCAATGGACCAGTGAAAAATCTTTCTCCGGTCGTAATTGGCATCGTGTCTGCTGGATCAAAGAATCGCTCGACGCAGCCTGTCGTTGTGGGGATTTCATCCGACGCTCATGAGGCACAGCCGGTCGTCGTGAACGTGGCCACAGCCGGATCCAACGCCCAGCCTGTCGTTGTAGGCATCGCCTCCAGCGGCTTCCAATCTGCGGGACCAGTCACGCCGGTCGCCGTTGGCATGTCTCCGCGCCCCGCCAAACGCCCGCCTTATCGGCCCGCGGCGCTTGATGCCCAGTAGAACAAGCCTCTGACGCTATTCTGACTGCATGGACGAGTCATCCGTGCTGCAGCAGTTGGTCCGGCAATATTTAGCCGCGTTGGCGATGCTTCGCAGCGCCATCGAATCGTGCCCCGGCGATCTCTGGCTCGACGACAAATACACGAACCGCTTCTGGCGCATTGCCTATCACACCGTCTTCTACACGCATTTCTACGTCCACGCATCGGAAGAGCAGTTTCGTCCGTGGGGCAAGCACCAGAAAGGATCGAACTATCTCGGGTCGCGCGCCTGGGCGCCCAATGAGCCTGCGCCCGAGATCTCCCCTTACACGCGCGAAGAGGTGCTCGAGTACTGGAATCTCTGCCGCGATCAGGTCGCCAAGCGCCTTCCGCAGGACAAGCTCGAAGCCGAGTCAGGATTCTCGTGGCTGGCATTCAATCGCTTCGAGGTGCACCTCTACAACCTGCGCCACCTCGCGCATCACACGGGGCAACTCGCTGACCGCTTGCGGATCGCGGCGAATATCGGCGTAACCTGGGCCCGTCAAGGCTGAACCCGAAGCGTGTTTTAGCGTCGCATCAATCCGCGAAGGGAATGGGTGCCCCAGGTCTCGCTTTTGAGACCTGGGAAAGCAACGTGGTCAGAATCCCATGATGTTATAGCCGCAGTCGACGTAGATCGTCTCGCCGGTGGTCGCCGACGACAGATCGCTCGCTAAGAACAACGCCGTGCCGCCGACTTCAAGCTGATCCACGTTTCGATGCAGCGGAGCGCGGTCTGAGACCGCCCTCAGCATGTCGCTCAAATCGCCTACGCCGCGCGCGGCCAGCGTCTTGATAGGGCCTGCGGAAATTGCGTTGACACGAATATTCTTCGGCCCGAGACTCGACGCGAGGTAGCGCACCGTGCATTCAAGGCCCGCTTTGGCGATCGCCATGAGGTTGTAATTGGGAACAACCTTCTCCGCGGCGTAGTAAGTCATCGTCATGATGCTGCCGCCCTCGGTCATCAAGGGCGCAGCAGCGCGGCTCACGGCGATCAACGAGTAGACGCTAACGTCCAATGCCGTGCGGAATCCATCCCGCGTCGTGTTGATGAAGTCGCCCTTGAGGTCGGCCGCAGGCGCAAACGCAACGGCGTGCACCAGGATGTCGAGCTTGCCGTACTTCTCCTTGAGCGCAGTGAAAAGTGTGTCGATCTCGCTGTCGACCGAGACATCGCATTGAAAGCCGCTTGCTCCCGGCAGGTCCTGGATCAGCCCTTCAGCCTCCAGCTTCATGCGCTCATTCTGATAGCAGATGGCGAGCGTCGCGCCGGCCGCATGCAGCTTCTGGGCGATGCCCCAGGCGATGGAGCGCTTGTTGGCCAGGCCAAAGATGACCGCCGTCTTTCCTGCCAGATCGATCATGCGAATGTGTTCCTCCACGGCGCGCAGGAAAAGAGCGTCGCGCCCAAACGTTCCCTAGAATATCAGCCGCCCAAGCATCAACCGCCCAGATCGACCAGTTCGACGTGTCCCACAGGTTGGCCAAGAAAGCGCGAACCCAGACGCTCGAACTTCTCCACCGAATCGGTTGCAAAGCACCGGACCTGCGCGGTCGGCGAGACGCGGCTTACGCCGCTCGAAGGCGTTGCAGCTTGCACTTTTCCGTTGACCATGCGCACGGCGGCATCCGCTGCCGCTTCGGCGGAATCAATCACCTTCATTCCAGGCGGAACCACGCGCTCGATCATCGGCCGCAGAAGCGGGTAATGCGTACAGCCCAGGACAAGCGTGTCCGGCTGCATGCCCTTCGCCTTCGCCTCGTTGAGCAGCTCATCGAGATAAATGCGAAACACCTGCTCGGTGACAGGATGATCGGTCCATCCCTCTTCCACCAGCGGCACCAGCAAGGGACAAGCCTTCTCCAACGCGCGCAGTCCCAGCGCGCTGCAGGCTGCGGCGTAAGCATGACTGTGCACGGTGGCGTCTGTCGCGATCACCAGCACGTCGCCGGTCTTTGAGGCGTCGCGCGCCGTAGCCGCGCCGGGCTCGATGACGCCCAGCACTGGAACAGGAACAGCCTCGTGGATCGCGTCGAGCGCCAGCGCGCTGGCCGTGTTGCAGGCAATCACGAGGAAGTCCGCGTCCTGTTCATCCACGAGAAACTGCGTGCTCTCGACGGCGTAGCGAGCGATGGTGCGGCGCGACTTCGAGCCATAGGGCAAGCGCGCCGTGTCGCCGATGAAAGCGAAGCGCGCCTGCGGAAGCCGCGCAATGAGCGCGCGCAGCACCGTAAGGCCGCCGAAGCCGGAATCGAATACGCCGATGGTTGGGTTTTGCGAGGAAGACATTGAAGGCGCGTTCACTGGTTCGTTGCTCCTGCCGTCGGCACGGCGTCCGCGGTCAAATAGGTGCGTGTCAGGTCGGCATGGCCGGCCAGGTTCGGCCGCTGCTGTCCATCCACAAGAAACCGCACCTCGGCGACATGCGGAAGGTTCGCGCGCAAGGTTGCGCAGATCGACAGCACCGTGAGCATCTCCGTTTCAATTCCCGAAGGGTGACTCGCGACAAACTGGCTGGTCAGATTCACAACCGCCAGTTCATCGCCCGTGTCGTCTGATTTTTTTGCGTCCGGAACCGGCAGCAGAAAAACCTGCGCCACGCCCGACGCTCCGCCCGAAACCGGGTGCGCCGCGTCGGGAGCGGCGTAGAGATCGAGCAAATTGCCCAACAGCACCCGCGCCCGCGCCGTCGGATCGGCGGGAAGCGGAAGAGAACGCGCCTGCATCAGCATCGATCCATCGGCGTCGTTGGCGATCACCAGTGTCGCCTGCTCCGTTGGAGCAACCTCCGGCGCCTTGGTAGGCGCCGAATCTTCGCCTGCCAGCAGCCGTTCATGCGCGCGCTCCCGCAAATGCCAAAGCACCCCCGCCATCGCCAGCGCAGCGACCAGCAGAATCGCGAACAGGATTTTTTGGTAGCGAGGAATCATGGCTGATGCGGCTCCATACGCCACTCTAGAAGCGCGGCGGCCAGCGAATTAGCGATGCGCGCCTGGTAGTCGGGGTCTTCCGGTTCGGCAGTCACTTTGCCGTCGGGCCCGCGTGCCGGTGCGATCTCAATCGCCAGCGCCGGGCAGGTCATGTTATCGACGGCCGACAGCGCCGTGCGGCTCAGCGTGACGCTGAAGCTGTCGTGCTGCAGAGCGGAGTTGATCGCGCCCGACAGCGCCAGACTGCGCGTGATCCACGCCGACTGCGCCGTCTTCCACGCAACAAACTGCGTCGGCTGCGTGGGCGCAAGTGACGACGTGAATAGATGAATCCCCGACCCGCTCTCCGTGGCATGGATGCTGAGACAGGCCGCCGCCTTGGCGCGATTCGCAATCGTGGCGCGTTGAGCCGCCTCCACCGTCACATCCGATTCCCGCGTCGTCGCAACCGTCATGCCCCGTGCCCCGAGCAGCGAGCGTAGCCGTACGCTGAAAGCCAACGTCGCCGCCTTTTCCAACTGGCCGCTGGCCAGTCTGCCGCCGGCGTCATCGCCGCCATGCGCCGCGTCCAGCACCACCGCGAAGCGCGGCGGCGGTATCGGCGAGGGCGCAGGAGTGGATGGGCTTTGTGCTCCGGCCATCCGACAGCCAAGCGCCATCGCGCAAACGAGCAACGAGAGGGAAGCAGCGAGCCCGCAGACGATCCTAATCCAACGCATAAATTGCCAAACCGCTCAGCAGCTTTGGATAGAAGTCGGTGGACTTTTGCGGCATCACCGATCCGCCAAACGCCGCTTCCTTGATCTGCTCCAGGGTGACGGGATTGGTGAGGAATACGATGTCTGCTTCGCCGCGCCGCACTTGCTCCACAGCCTCCGCCGCATCGCGCAGGTAACGAACGTTCGTCTCCTCGCGCATCTTCTCGGCGTCCAGCCCCAGAAGCTTCTCCAGAACAATACTGTGCAGATAGCTCAGGTCAAGCTTTCGTTGATGCTCCGGCAGGTCAGCCAGCGCGGCTGCAGCCTCAGGCTTTGCGCGCATCAAAAATGCCGCATTCCTGGTGACCGCGACAAACGCTGTCCCTTTCTGTGCCTTCAGCGTTTCCAGATAACTCGCAGCATCGCCGCACCCGGGCAGCACTTCAACGTCGAAATATTCTTTCGCACGTGCGAACGCGGCCTCGTCAAAATCGCCCAGGCTGTGCAGCAGACGATGCGTCGGCAGAATCGTCAGCCCGTCCGAATCCATGTTCACGAAGGTCATCATCACCGCCGCCTCAGGATACGCCGGCTGTGGCAGCTCGCTCGTGCTGTGCTCGTTCTTCGCCGTCGCCCTCGGCGGGTGCTCCTTCGCATACTGCAGCGCCGTCTCGTACCGATGATGGCCATCGGCGATGATCAGCTTCTTATCGGCCATCTCCGCGGTCAGCAGGCGAATCGTCGCCGGGTCGCTCACCCGCCAAAGCCGATGCAATACGTCGTACTCGTCGGTTACCTCGGCATCCGCCGCGCTGTCGCCGTCATACAGAATCTTCTCCACGCTCTGCGCCGGGTCGGAGTAAAGCATAAAAATCTGCCCGAAGTGCGCGTGCGTCGCCTTCAGCAAATTCAGCCGGTCGTTCTTTGGTTTCGCAAGCGTCTGTTCATGCCGGAAGACGATCTGATCGGCATAGTCGTGCAGCTTGCCCAACGCGATAAACCCGCGCCGCTCCTTCACTACATCCGATCCGGGAACCTGAAACCGCTGCGCGTAGGCGAACACGCATGGCGCCTTCTCCTGCGCCAGCACGCCCTGCGCGCGCCATGCCTGAAAGTCCGCCGCAGCGCGCGTATACACGCTCTCGCCTCGCTCAGCATCGAACAATTCAGGCAGGCCCAGGATGATCCGAACCAGGTTATAGGAACTTCTTTGGTAATAGGCCTGCTGCATGGCGGGCGAGATCTTGTCGTACGGCTGCGTCACAACCTCATCGAGCCTGACCACCGAAGGGTTGTACCGCCAGGCGCGAAAGGGATAAATGCTGGCCATCGATTCGATCGTGTCCGCGTTGAAACAGTTGGATTTGCGCCCGCTTTTCCGGTCGTCTGGACTCACCAAAACCGGCGGCGCACAGCGTCGATTGTATCCCAGTGACTTATCCATTTTCGTGGAGTCTTAACCTCAGACCCGTGTTGACAAATCAATGACACACGTGTGACGCCAGCCCTTTGTCAACCGTGCTAAGATCGCGTTCAATCTCAGGTGCCCGGAATGTGCAAGAACCTGCATCGGCGCAATGAACAGTCAGCTGAGCGTCGGAGTTTCGGCGCATCCGCGCGTATCGTTTCCATCGCGGCATTCGTCGTCTGTCTCGCGGTGGCGCGCGCACAAGACGATCCGCTCAACAAAGTCCACGTCAACCCGCCGCCGGCCTCCACGCCTGCCACCGGCGCGCCTCCCGGCGCCGAAGCCCCCGCAGCCACCGGCGCAGCGGCGGCCAAAGCCCGTCCCGGCGCCTTCATCCGCATGAACGTCGACATGGTGCTGGTGCCGGTCACAGTGACCGACCCCATGAACCGCCTTGTCACCGGCCTGGAGAAAGAAGACTTCCAGCTCTACGAGAACAACGGCGAGCAGAAGATCTCCAGCTTCGTCTCCGAAGACGCGCCTGTTTCTATTGGCATCATCTTCGATCTGTCCGGCTCCATGACCTCCAAGCTCATCCGCGCCCGCGATTCCATCCTGCAGTTCATCAAGACCGCCAATCCGGAAGACGAGTTCTTCGTGATCGGCTTCAACGACCGCCCTGAGCTGATCGAAGACTTCACTAGCTCCGTTGAAGACATCGAAGCCCGCCTCGCCACTGTGCACAGCGGCCATCGCACCGCGCTGCTCGACGCCATTTACTATGGCGTCGAAAAGATGAAAGAAGCCAAGCACCAGCGCAAGGCGCTGCTCGTTGTTTCCGACGGCGGCGACAACCGATCCCGCTACACCGAGGGCGAAGTCCGCTCCCAGGTCAAGGAGTCCGATGTCGAGATTTACTCCATCGGCATCTTCGACCCCTATGCCGCCACCCCCGAGGAACGCACCGGCCCCCAGCTCCTGAACGACCTCTCCGACTCCACCGGCGGTCGCCTCTACCGCGTCGACGACCTCGCCGAGATGGGCGACATCGCCGAGAAGATCTCCACCGAGCTGCGCAACCAATATGTGATCGGTTACACCCCCAAGGACATGAGCCGCGACGGCAAGTGGCGTAAAGTGAAAGTGAAGCTCAATCCTCCACCGGGGTTGCCGCAACTCACGGTCCATGCCCGCACCGGCTACTATGCGCCTTTGCAATAAAGCTATCTACGTTTTCCTTCTTTTCTTAACGTCGCTCCCGCTCTGGGCCCAACAGGCGCCGCCCAAACCTGCCCAAACGCAGCCCTCGCTCACGGAGGACCACGACCCTGTCCGCTCGCCCGATCCCGAAACCGCCGCGCCAGCCGTCGGCAACCCCACCGGACCACTCAAAAAAGAGGGCGAAGGCTACATCCTCCACACCAACGTGGAAGAGGTCGTGCTCAACGCCACCGTGCTCGAGGGCTCGCGCATCGTCCAGGACCTCAAGAAGGACGACTTCACCGTCTTTGAGGACGGCGTCAAGCAGGCCATCGTCAGCTTCCAGCACACCGACCTGCCTGTCTCGATTGGAATGATTGTCGACAACTCCGGCTCCATGGCCAAGAAGCGTCCCGCGGTCAACAAAAGCGCGCTTGACCTGATCGAAGCCTCCAACCCCCAGGACGAGGCTTTCGTCGTCAACTTCTCCGACGAGGCCTTTATCGACACCGAATTCACCGGCGACGTCGCCAAGCTGCGCGAAGGCCTCTCGCACATCGAGTCCCGCGGCGGCACGGCGCTCTACGACGCTGTCGTCGCATCCGCGGATAAATTGGTCGCCGACGGCAAGCGCCCCAAGCAGGTCCTGGTCATCATCACGGACGGCGAAGACAACGCCTCCACTCTCTCGCTCGAACAGACCATCCGCCGCGTGCAGCAGCTCTCCGGCCCCGTTATCTACTCCATCGGCCTGCTGTTTGGCGATGAGATGACCCGCGCCGAAGTCCGCCACGCCCGCCGCGCCCTGGAGATGCTGTCGGGAGAAACCGGCGGCATCGCCTTCTTCCCCAAATCCATCGAGCAGGTAGACGAGATCGCCGCTGAAGTCGCCAAGGACATCCGCAGCCAGTACACCATCGGCTACCACTCCTCCAAGCCCACCAATGAGCCGGGATTCCGCCGTGTGCAGGTCAATGCGCAAGCCGCCGGCATGGGCAAGATGGAAGTGCGCACCCGCACCGGTTATTTCCCGTCCGCTCGCGTAGCCAAAAAGACCGCAGACCCGCAGAGATAAGCTTCCAGACCTGGGAGGCCAGAGCTCCGTTTATTTATTGCGGCACACACGAAAACCCTGATCGGGGCCTTTGCCATTCGCCGCCAAACTGCCTCGGAAAGCAGTTGCGGTTGCGAATTCAGCGCCGATCCAACCGCCGCCCCGCCAAACCCGGCTAAAGCCTTCGTGGGTTCCCAGAGGGTCGCTTACATTCCTTTTCAAATCCCCATACCAGTCCCAGCACCACTGCCTGACATCACCCGACATATCGTAGAGCCCCAACTCGTTGGGTTTCTTGGCGCCGACAGTCCTTGTCCGATCATGATTTTGCTCGATCGTCGGCCAGTACCAAAATCCTGTTAAGTAGTTATCTCCGGAGTTCTTCCAGTACCAGGCCACTTCATCTACCTTGTTGCTTCCGCTGTAGATGTAACTCCGGCTCATTTGGCCTCCGCCGGCGGCATATTCCCACTCAGCTTCTGTCGGCAAGCGATAGCCATTGGCGCCCGGATGAATTGTTACTGTCCACTTGATGCTGTCCAGATCGCCGAACTTTGGATCGGGTTTGTTATTGAGGTCTTTCTTATTCTTGTCAATCTTGTAATACGGTCGCAAACCCTCTCGCATGCTTCTTTTATTGCAGTATTCAATGCTGTCATACCAGCTCACCATTTCTACCGGTAAGCTGTCGCCCTTGAATCTGGATGGATTACTGCCCATGACCTGCAACCACTCTTTTTGAGTTATGTCATATTTATCTATATAGAAATCCGATAGGGTCACGCCTTTTCCGTAGTAGTTGGATGTCGTATCTTTGAAAGCGCCGCCCTTGACTAATACAAACGTGTCAGGCGCTTCTCCCGAGCAAATACTGGCGGCAATCAAGATTGCTACTGCGACTATGAGTTTTTTCACCGGAGAGCTCAACTCGCGCAATTTTCTAAATTATTCTCGAATACTTACCGCTAAGCCGGCAGATGGCATGCCTGCCGGCCCAGCGATGTCCGATCCATCAGAGAAAAGGAATTGTTACCACACCGTGGCGTTGACATACCCGCTACGGCCGCCATAGGACTCTGTGCCAAGGATCATATAGTTGAACGCGCCCAGGCTCATTCCCTTGTTCGCCCATGCGCTATAGTGGTTGCCGGTAGTGACTGTGCCGTTTGATCCGATCGTCGCCCCACCCCAGTTATCCAGGTACTGGTTGAACGTGGCAGTGCCTATGATCGAAGGCTGGTTGACCTGTTGATGCTCATAGGTGTTATAGGTATGTCCATCGCTGGATACAGTGCCTTTGTACGTTCCATTCACCACCGAGCCAAATTCGCAGATGTAATATTCGACGAGCGGGTTTGTCGTCCATCCATACACTGAAATGTTGTTATAACCGCTGGCCGCACCGACGTTGTAGCCTACGGTCTTATCCCCGCCTGTACTCCAGCCTTTGCCGCCAACCACATCGTTGACGTTAGACCAGGAGATCGAGTAATTGCCGCCGCCATAGTTATCGGTCAAGGTCATGGTTGATGATCCGCCACTGGTGTACAGCGAATAGTAGTACCCGTTATTCGTCCCGGTTCCATTGTTTTCTATCGTCGTCTGGGCGTTTGCCGCTATTGTCACGCACCCGGCCGCGACGAGAATTGTGAAAACTACCCGTTGAACTTGCGATGAGACCAATTTCACTAACAGCATACGAATTCTCCTTTTTGGTGGTTTCCAGTAATAACTGGAGAGCGGATTTTTCGTAGTTTTTTGGAATGTCGGCTTGTCCGTCGCAGCGCTGGCAAATCCCAACTTGGTGGGAAGAACTCCGCCAGCCTACCGTTCAATCAGCGACTCCGTGATGTCGTCGAATTTGCGGCGGATGAAGAGTAAACCAATTTACTAGGCTCGTAAAGCCCATAGGCATTTTTATTTTTTCTCTTTAAGGATGGCTGCTTTATCTTTTTATAAAACGAAATTCAATGAATCAAATGACTCTGGGTCAACGGTTGCAAAACAAGAGATAAGTCGATTAGAAAGGATTTAAAGCGCCTTAAATCGCGCGGTGGGGAGTTATTACTTTGTAATTAGGATCTATCTATCATCATTGTGGTTTGATCGAAGATTTCCTCACTCTATGCTGCGCATAATTTCCCCTCTTCAATGCATCATGGTTGAGTAAGCCTTCCCAATCTCCGCCGCGGATCCCTGGGCCAGGCCCCCACCCCCCCTCCTAAATTTGCAGTTTTCCACCGCAGTTTTGCGAAGCATTTCCTAATTCTGTGAGTGATTCCGCACGTGAGCGGACGGGACACCCCACCCCCAATAACCTACCCCCTCTATCTGTGGAGCTGTGATCCTGTGAAGCTGACGGCACAGTTCTTCGCAAGTCCCCCACAACGCCTGTGCGAAAAGGCACAAATGTTCACGGGGGACATTTCGCAAAATACGAGCAGGCGCCGCTGTGATTCAGGGGCGCCTGGGACTAATTTTTTAGAGATGAGATGTGCGTGGCGACGCACGCGCTCGCTGGAGGCCGCGTTCCGATTAGCGGCTCGCGGAGATCGAGCTCGCTCTCCGCAGAGAGAGGAGGGTCAGCGTCATGCCGGTGACGGCGAACGCTACGCCGGTGCGCTCCATCAATGGAGCGAGCTGCGCATCGTAGCCGAAGACGTTCCAGACCATGACTGTGCCGAGCAAGGCAAACGACAAGCCGATCATGGCGTTCATCATCCAAACCATTTGAGTGACCCGGCTTTTCAAACTGATTGCATTAGCAGCGCTCATGGGTAACGCCTCCTGTTCAAAGAATGATCCGAGCGTACCGCTCCGGCAGAGTTTTCTCTCTCCCGGAGAAGTCGTAAACTCGTTCCACTTCCGCTGCTGCGCGCTCCCCGCAAAGGAACCAGCAGGTTGGTTACCTGGGCGCCAGTTGGCCCCGATCCCATCTGGAGCCAGCTCTCCGCCTGGACGGCAAGTCCCTCCGTTAAGCTAGTAGCAGGAGCAATTTCCAGAAGAATGGCTGATTACAAGTACGCGACGCTGGCTGTCCATGCGGGGCAGCATCCTGATCCTTTGACTGGCGCAGTGAATGTGCCGCTGTATCTCTCCTCGACCTTTGAACTGACCGGTATCGGAACCGATCGCGGCTGGGACTACTCGCGCGCCGGCAATCCGACACGCGATCGTCTCGAAACCGCTCTTGCGGCTCTGGAAGGCGGCCACAGTGGGCACGCTTTCGCCAGCGGAATGGCCGCGATCCATGCCTTGGTGGCGATGCTGCGCGCGGGCGATCACGTCGTTTGTTCGCGTGATGTCTATGCGGGGACGGTTCGCCTCTTCGACCAGATCATCTCAGGCTACGGCATCGAGATCGAGTACGTGGACACCAGCGACCTGAAGGCCGTCGAACGCGCCATGCGTCCGACAACCAAGCTGGTGCACATCGAGTCGCCCTCGAATCCGTTGATGATCCTGACCGACATCGCCGGCGTGGCGAAGATCGCGCATGCGCATGGCGCCGAGGTCAGCGTCGACAACACGTTTTTATCGCCTGCGCTACAGAGTCCGATCGCGCTCGGCGCCGACATCGTGATGCACTCGACGACCAAGTACCTCAACGGCCACTCGGACGGCATCGGCGGCGCGCTGATCGGGACCAAGCCCGCGCACAAGGAGCGCTTTTTACTGATCCAGAAGGCCGCAGGATCGATCCTGTCGGCGTTTGAGTGCTTCTTGGTCCTGCGCGGCATCAAGACTATGCCGCTGCGCATCAAGCAGCACGAAGAGAACGGCCGCGCAGTCGCCGAGTTTCTCTCGACGCACAAGAAGGTGGCCAAGCTGGCCTACCCGGGATTGAAGACGCATCCGCAGCACGAATTGGCGGCGCGCCAACAAAAGGGATTTGGCTCGATGATGAGCTTTGAGCTCAAAGGCCGTGAGGATGCGGCGCGGTTCCTGGCCGCGCCAAAGATCTTCCTCAACGCGGAGTCGCTCGGCGGTGTCGAGTCGCTGGCCTCGCACTCGGCCACGACGACGCACGCTTCGGTCAGCGCAGAGACGCGCGCAGCGATGGGCATCACCGAAGGCCGGATTCGGCTTTCGATCGGGATCGAGGACAAGGAAGATCTGATCGCCGATCTGGATCAGGCGCTGGCGGCCGTGTAGTAGCAGTTCACTGCTTGGTTCACAGTTCTCGGTAGTCAGCTGTTCTACAGCAACTGACTACTGACTACTGATCACTGAAAACTGACCACTCGTCAATGCACCGGCGCGGCGGCCGCAACCTTCTTCGGCCTGTTCATCAAAAACGGCAACGGGATCAGAATAGTAGTCACGCCAACCATCACCCAGATCACATCGACATAGGCAAGTAAGCGCGCCTGAACCTGGGCCATGTTGAAGATCTGCGCGCCGGCGTGGTGGATCGCATCGGGAATAGCTGCGCCGTTCCTCATCCACGCGCCGGCCAGGCCGGACTGCATCATCTCAAAACGCGGATTGCCCGCGACCGTGTCGGGCGAGAGCATGGCAAGATGCTTCTGGCTCGATCGCGCCAGCAGCGTTGTCACAAAGCTGATGCCGACGCTCCCGCCCAGATTGCGCATCAGCGCGGTGAGCCCGCTGACCTCGTTGTACTTCTCTTGCGGGATGCCGGAGTAGCAGAGCGTATTAATGGGGATGAACAGAAACGGTAGGCCAAGTGCGATAAAGACGCGCCAGCTTACCGCCATACCGAAGCTGATGTTGGGATTGATCTCGGTCATACGCCACAGACCGAAGGTCGTGATGACGAAGCCGAGCGAGACCAGACGGCGCGGGTCGAATTTGGGCGCCAGCGCGCCGGCGACAGGGAACAGAAACATCAGCACCAATCCGCCCGAGGAGACGGCCATCCCTGCCTGGCGCGCGGAATAGCCCATGATCTCCTGCAGAAATTGGGGAATGAGCACGGTCGAGGAGTAGAGCGCGACGCCGACCATGAACATGACGAGCTGCGTCATGCCGACGTTGCGGCGGCCGAAGAGGCGCAGGTCGAGGATCGGATGTTCGATGGTGAGTTCGCGCCAAAAGAAAAGGACGAGGCCGACGACGGCGAAGATGGCGAGTGTGGTGATGAAGCGCGAGCCGAACCAGTCGTCTTCCTGCCCCTTGTCGAGCATGATCTGGATAGATCCGATCGAGAGAACGAGCAGGCCGAGGCCCCAGTAGTCAATGCTTTGGCGTTGCTTGCGAATGGCGGCCAGATACGGCGGGTCTTCGACGAGACGGTTGGTGAGAAAGAGCGAGACGATGCCGACTGGAATATTGAGGAAGAAGATCCAGCGCCAGGTATAGTTGTCGACGATCCAGCCGCCCACCGTGGGTCCGAGAACAGGCGCCATGACGACAGCCATGCCGTATACGGCGAAGGCCATGCTGCGCTTTTGCGGAGGGAAGGTGTCGGCGAGGATGGACTGCTCGCTGGGTTGGAGACCGCCGCCGGCCGCGCCCTGCAGCACGCGGAAGAAGACCAGCATGCCGAGCGAGGGCGCAAGGCCGCAGAGCAGCGAAGCGATGGTGAACAGGAAGACGCAGGTCATGTAGAAGCGCTTCCGCCCCATGCGGTTGGCGATCCAGCCGCTGATGGGCAGCACCATGGCGTTGGCGACCAGGTAACTGGTGAGCACCCAGGTGGCTTCTTCAGGGCTGGCCGACAGCGAGCCGCCGATGTGAGGCATGGCGACGTTGGCGATGGAGGTGTCCAGCGCCTCCATGAAGGTGGCCAGCGTGACGGTGATGGCGATGGCCCAGGGATTGGCGCGCGGCCGCCAGGTTTCATGAAAAGAAGCTGTTGCTGCAGCCAAAACGGAGTCCTTGGGCGTGATGGTTCTTCGATGAGGAGACCAGGGTCAGGGATGTTCTAAATTACGCTTCGTATCAGATTAAAGGACGCTGAGGCGTTGGCGAGCAAGGAATCGGCTATGTCATGCTGAAGTCGGTATGACCAAAGAGAGCAATGGCGCGGGACCGGAGCAGGATGCAGAGCGGCTTGTGCTGGGCATCGACACTTGTGGGCCTTCGGGATCGGTGGCGCTGGCGCGGCTTCAAGGTGACGGCGTGGAGCTGCTGGGGCAGATCGAACTGGCCGGTAAGAGCTATTCGGCCACGCTGGTGTCGGCTGTGGGAGAGCTTTTGTCCCGATCTCAAAAGCATATGAGCCTGCTCGATGCAATAGTGGTGACGAGCGGGCCGGGCAGCTTTACCGGCGTGCGCGTGGGATTGAGCGCGGCGAAGGGATTGGCGGAGCCGGCGGGCGTTCCGGTAGTTGCGGTGTCGCGGCTGGCGACGCTGGCGCGAAAGGCCGGAGTGGATGCGGCGGCGCTTGATGCGCATCGGCAAGAGATCTTTGTGCGCCTGATCGGGGACGGCGGTGCGACATCGCGCGAGTTTCTGGC
>DATHNJ010000211.1:0-8047 GCA_035486155.1 Occallatibacter sp.
AGCCGCTGCACTATACGGTGCTGGCGTTCACCAGCAAAGACAGGCCTCTGGTCATCGCCGATCCCGGATACGAAGCGCCGATGTGGGCCGCGCAGGTCGCCGGAGCGCCCGTCATTAAGGCGCCGCTTGCCGATCCCAAGGGAGCAGCTGCTCACGATATCCAAGCGATGCTTGCGGCCGCAGCCAACCCCGGCGTGATCTATATCTGCAACCCGAATAATCCCACCGGCACATGCACGCCGCACGCTGAGATAGAGAAGGCCATCGCCAGCGCGCCGAAAGATACGGTCATCCTGATCGTCGAAGCTTACATTCATCTCTGCGATGAGCCGCGCTCGCTTCACTTCGTGCAGGAAGGCAAGAACGTCATTGTTCTCCGCACCTTCTCGAAGCTTTACGGAATGGCTGGCATTCGCATGGGCTTTGCAGTCGGTAGGCCGGACCTGCTGGAGAAAATGACCCGATTCAGCGGTCAGAATTTTCTGCCAATCACTGCGCTTGTGGCGGCAAAGGCCAGCCTGCTCGACGCCGATCTTGTCGCCAGCCGCAAGAAGACCATCGCCGACACCCGAACTCAGACGATTGCCTGGCTCAAAAGCCAGGGCTATGCAACAACGCCGTCAGAAAGCAACTGCTTCATGCTCGATGTGCGGCGGCCGGGCAAAGAAGTGCAGGCGGCTCTTGCCGGCAAAGAAATGTACGTAGGACGCATCTGGCCGGCCTGGCCTGAAAGCTTGCGCATCACCGTAGGAACGCCGGATGAGATGATGGCTTTCCGCAAGTCGTTTACCGAAGTGATGAGTTCTTCGACGGCGGGTCTCGAACCGGCGCCCTTGCCGAAACGTTTCGCGGACCGGCCGTTCACGCGCCTCTCATAGCTTGCCACCGGATTTCATGCGGCAGGAAGGCCTCGTCGAATCGGCGAGGCCTGTGCTTTTCGCCAAGCTATGCGGGCAGATCTTCCATAAGCACAGAGACCATTAGGTCGCCCTTATCGTGATGAAAAGCGACAGCGACGCAGCGATGGTCGCGCATCACGCCGCAGTATCTTTCCTGCTTCACCGCGGCATCTGGAACGGTCATGGCGCAGGGGCGCGGCAACGCCGATTTGACTACGCCGGCGATCATATTCGTAATTTCCTTCGTCGCATCGATCATGTCGGAGTCCGCAACGGTCTCGATGGGCTGCATCAGCATCGCGGCAGTCGCCTCGTGTCCGAGCCCTTCATCCATGCGGATTTCAATACGTCCATTCCAGGCGCCGGACAGACTGACCATCCCCAAGACATGTCCTGAAGCGAGACAAAACTGGTCAGGCGAGGCCATCGCGTCGAGCTTCATGGCCAGCATCTGCTCCCAGAACTGATTACTTGCCTTGATGATGGACGCCTCATCTACTTCGATCATCGGTCGCCCTTTCGCCTCATGGTCACAGCACACTTCCCACTTATCGGGCGTTCGGGGAACATCCTTCAGCCCACCCGCGAGCGGCCGCCAGAAGCGGAGAGATGAAAAGTTTTATGCGGTAAGGCGTTCGAGCTGATCGGGCTTGACGATCGTCAAACTCGAACCTTTGATCGTGATCCACTCATCGCGCCTGAACTGGTTCAGCAGGCGTGTCACGGTTTCGCGCGAAGTGCCCGCCATGTTGGCGATCTCTTCATGCGTCAGCGCCATCGTAAAGCGAATCTCCGGTTTGCCGCAGGCGGCTGAGCGGCCCCAGTCCAGCAGCAGACGAGCCAGACGTCCGGCGGCCGAACCGGAAAGCGCCAGGCGCTTGGCGTCGTGAAACACGGTCATGTATTCGCCGGACAAGGACTGCGCGGCGTGCATGCTGGCGATCCCATGGCGGCCCAGGAAATCGACGAATTCCTGTTTCCGGACAGCCTTCACCTGACAAGGCTCAATTGCTTCCGCCGTTACCTCATGCGGAACGTTGGCCAGCACCGCGCTCAGTCCCATCACATCGCCGGGGCCGGCAATCTTCAGAATCATGGTCTTGCCGTCGCGCGAGGTGGAAGAGACCTTGACTTGACCGAGGCAGAGAACGAACACGTTGCGCGACGGATCGCCTTCGGAAAACAGCTTTGCGCCACGTGCGTGGCTCATCATCATGCCAATTTTGTCGTAGTCTTGCAGCGCATCAGGCGTGAGGTTGCAGAACATCCGCAAGTGACGGTACTGGCAATTGAGGCAGTCTTCCGGCGGAGGATGCGCTTGGAATCCAGGCATAATTTGCTGCTCTTGGCTTTCCGGTGGTCTAGGCGAAGTATAACGTACTTCCAATTTTCTAAAGACCAGTGCAGTGCTGCGCCACCTCCGTCTGCGATCAAAGTCAGGAAAATGACCTCGCTTCGTAGGCGCCAACCGTAGCTCGCCCGTGTACACACATGCGGAGCATGATTTAGGCTTTCCGGCGACATGAACATAAACCTTGGAACAAATCCCGATCGCATGGTTCTCTCGCGGCGCTCGTTCGCAGCCGTACTGGTTGCAGCGCTCCTCATCACGCCCTTGCTCACTTTCGCGCAAGCGCCTGCGCCGGACTCGAGTGAAATCGAAGCCAAGGCGCACGCACTCTTGGCCAAGCTCACGCTCGAACAGAAGATCGAACTGATCGGCGGCGTCGACAGCATGTTCACGCACGCCGAGCCGGCGATCGAACTGCCGCGGCTCAAGATGTCGGACGCTTCGGTGGGCGTCCGCACCTGGGGGCCGACTACGGCCTATGCCGGCGGCGCCGCGCTGGCGGCCACTTGGGATCGCGACTTTGCGCGCAAGCTGGGCGAAAGCCTTGGCAAGGATGCGCGGGCGCGCGGCGTGAACTTTCTGCTTGGCCCGGGCGTCAACATCGCCCGGTCGCCGGTGAGTGGACGCAACTTCGAGTATCTGTCGGAAGATCCTTTCCTCAACTCTGCTCTGGTCGTTCCATATATAGAGGGCGTACAGTCGGAGGGCGTAAGCGCGACCGTGAAGCACTACGCACTGAACAACCAGGAGTACAACCGGCACAACGTCGATGTAACAGCAGACGAACGCACCGAGCGCGAGCTTTATCTGCCCGCGTTTGAAGCAGCGGTCACCAAGGGCAACGTCGATGCTGTCATGGACTCCTACAACCTGATCAATGGATCGCACGCCACGCAGAACGAATTCCTCAATCTCAAAGTGCTTAAAGGCGACTGGGGATTCAAGGGCGTGCTGATGTCGGACTGGGATGCGACCTACGACGGGGTGGCGGCGGCCAACAACGGCCTCGATCTCGAGATGCCCTCGCCGCGCTTTATGAACGACAAGGTGCTGCTGCCGGCGGTAAAGAGCGGCGCGGTCAAAGAAGCGACGATCGACGACAAGATCCTGCGCATCCTGCGCGTGGCTCTGCGTTACGGGTGGCTGGATCGGCCCCAGCTCGATCTGAATGACTCTACCTATTCAATCGCCGCCCGGTCCGTTGCGCTCCAAGGCGCTCTTGAAAGCATCACTCTGCTCAAGAATGAGGGCCACATTCTGCCCCTCAATGCGGCCAAGATCAAAACGATCGCGGTGATCGGTCCGGATGCATGGCCCGCGGTTCCCGGTGGAGGCGGATCGTCCGCGGCCTCGGCGTTTGCGCCCGTCAGCATCGTAACCGGCATCGGCAACGCCCTTGGGCCCGATGTGCACTTGCTCTACACGCGTGGGCTGCCGGAGATGAACGAGGTCTTTCGGCGCACCCACTGGGATGGCGAGATTGAGCAGGCGACGTATCCCAGCAAGGACTTCACCGGAACGCCAGAGAAGTCCGGCATGCGGATGGTCGCAAACTACAGGCAGGAGTGGTGGGGGCCGCAAGACAAAACGCCGCGCAGCATCCGTTATACGGCGAGCTACAAGGCGACAAAGGCCGGCAAGTATCTTGTGCTGGCCGCGGCTTCGGGCAGCGATCACTACAAGATCAACGTCGATGGCAAGCAGGTCATTGAACAGGTGCAGGTAGAAGGACAGCATGCGGAGTCGGCTTCGATCAATCTCAGCGCGGGCCAGACAATGAAGATCGTCGCGGACTATCTGCCAGGCTTTGCCGGCAATCGCTTCGCGGTGGGCATCGTGAACGAAGCCGACATGATTTCGGAAGAGGTGAAGAAGTTCGCGTCGGCCGCCGATGCGGTGGTCGTCTCGGTGGGGTTCGATCCGTCGACTGAAAGCGAGGGCTCCGATCGCACCTTTACGCTGCCCTGGGGTCAGGATGCGTTGATCGAAGCCGTGGCCGCGGCGAATCCGCATACGATCGTCACGCTCACCGGCGGCGGAGGCATGGACACGCGCCGCTGGCTCGACAAAGTTCCGGCGCTGGTACACACCTGGTATCCAGGACAAGAAGGCGGAACGGCAATCGCCGATGTGCTCTTCGGCAAACATGACCCCGAAGGCAAATTGCCGGTCAGCTTCGATCGCAGTTGGGAAGAAAATCCATCCTACAAGGACTACTATCCGATTCCCGGCGCGGACACCTCGCTGCACGTGACGGAGGTGGGTCGCCCACCGGTCGATTACGTGATTCCGCACTTGAAGTACAACGATAAGCTGATGGTCGGCTATCGCTACTGGACAACGACGGGCAAGCATCCGCTGTTTCCCTTCGGCTTCGGACTGAGCTATACGACGTTTTCCTTCTCCAAGCTTGAAGCGCCGGCCAGCGCATCGACGGGATCAAGCTTCGAGGTGAGCTTCGACGTGACCAACACAGGGGGCGTCGCCGGCGCGGAAGTTGCGCAGCTCTACGTCTCCGATCCATCGGCGAAAGTGGAGCGGCCTGAGCGAGAACTGAAGGGCTTCGAAAAAGTCACGCTCGCTCCCGGCGAAACGAAGCGCATCACCCTCTCGCTCGATGCGCGGTCGTTCAGCTATTGGGATGAGGGCGCGCACAAGTGGACGATCGATCCGGGCAAGTTTGTGATCCGCGTCGGCGATTCAAGCGAAAACACGCCGCTGCATGCCGATTTAACTCTGAACTAATTCGATTCCTCGGCGTTATGTGTAACGAAGCCCGTCGCTCCATACGCGACGGGCTTCGTTTTCGTCTCGGGTTTGCCGATCGCGACAACGGACCGAGCCACGATCTGCTTGCGCTCAGTCCGCTGCGCCCTATGCAAGCTTTTCTTGCGCATCATTATTGCGGCTTCGGAGCCTCCGGCAATCCTGCTTCAGCGGCCGGCGGCAGCGTGTGGTTCTTGTTCCAGCCGTCGACGACCGTCTGCCATTGATCGGCGCGCGCGATCCATAACTCAGCGGCGCCGTTGTAACGCGCCATGTTATTCGCGAGCCAGTAGGGCCGATCATCGCGCAGCCAGGCCTTCTCGAACAGTTGTCCAAGAAGCGCATAGCCGTCGCGAATGTCCTGGAACCGACCGTTGTTCGAGCCGATCGTATGCATGATGTTGGACACTTCGTTCCGCTTGTCTTGATCGCCGGCCATGCTCAGCGCCTGGCCATACAACGTCGCGCATTCGTTGGCGATCTGAAACTTGTAACCGATGAAATCGATGCGGCGGGCGCCTAGCTCCATTGCATCCAGCGCCTCTTGATTTTCGAGCGGCGCAGCAGCGCGAGCTTGCGCCAGCAGCGTAATCGCGCGTTCGGCGTCGAGGCGCAGCTCGGTGGCCACCGGCAGCAGCTTGGCCGAGATCTCCTGCCCTTTCGGCGAAAAGGGATCGGCCCAGAAGTAGCCGTCACGGGCATCCTGCAGGCCGGCCTTGCGCAGCAGCGCGTGCGCAGACATCAAGGCGCGGTGCGCGTCGTCGATCTTGCCCGTCTGATCGTCATGAAACGCCTGACCGAATGAATCGGTGAACTGCTGTTCCGAACTCTCACCCGACTGCCAGCCTGCCGCGGCGCCGAACAGCACGCCGAACCAGTTCTCGTCGAAGATGCCTTCGCCGTCGTCATTCCACACGGTGTTCAGTTCGCCGGTGGCGCCGAGCTTTTGTCCATCGCGCACAAAGGCGCGGATATTGCCGAGAGCCTCATTGTTATCCGGGTAGACGCGGTTCCAGTTGTTGACGCCGGGCGCCACCCACGTCTCCAGGCCAGCCTTTGTAAACGGCTCGATCTCCGACGTGAAGTCCGGCGCCGCATCGTATTTCCACGGCACGGCGATCATGTCTTTGGGCAGCGTCCCCACCAGGTCGGGTGATTTCACTGCGATGTCGCCCCAGAACAGAAGCCGCTTGTTGTACGGGGCAAGCTGCGCATGAATGCGCGAAAGAAAATCGAGATAGACCTTGTCCAGACCCTGCTGCGCCACCTGCTCGCGGGTGCGGCCCAGGCCAAGCTCGAAGGTTTCATCCGCGCCGATGTGCGAATACGGGGCGGGAAACACCTTCGCCAACTCGCCGAACCACTCGCCGATCTGCGGCAGCGTCGCGGCGTCGCCGGGCGCAAGCACTGCGCCGTGCGGCGTCTCGCCCAGCGGCGAATACTGCTCGAACTTGAGCACGTGATGCAGATGCCCGAACGACTCCTGCTCTGGGATCACCGTGATGTAATACTTCGCCGCATACGCGACCAGCTCGCGCGCTTCGTCCGGAGTCATCGCGCCGCCGGGAAACGCCGCAATCGGGGTCGATGCGTAAGCGAACGTGTGCTCGAAGTACGGCGAAAAGATATTGATCTTGTACTCGGCCAGCGTGCGGATCTCGCGCTTCAGAAACTCCATGCTCGGGATCGGTCCGCGCGACCAGTCATCGCTGAGGCCGCGATGCGCCATGGTCGGCCAGTCGCGCAGCGTGGGCGTCAACAGCACGGCGTCTTCGCCATGGCCTCGGACGAGTTGCTTGAGCGTCTGTGCGCCATAGAAGACGCCCTCCGGCGTCTCGGCGATCACGGCAAGCGCGCTTTCGCTCATGCGAGCGATGACGTAGCCCTCGTCGTGCATGGCCGGGCTGAGCGACAGGTCATGCGCTTTGAGGAAGGATCGCGCTACAGGCGAATCGGCGCGAAGAAGCTCAATGCGCACGCCATGCTCGGCTGCGGGGCGAATCGCCCGTCCCTTGATCGACTCTTCGAGGTCCTTCGCTGCGAACTCGTCGTCTGCGTTCTTCGCCGCAACGACGGAGATGCCCGACTTTCCCACGGGAACGCTGCCGACGGCGGTGCATTCGCGCACGGCGGGAACAAGGTGCAGATCGGCGCAGGACGGAGTCGCGGAGGGTAAGGCCTGGGCTACGGAACAGACAACACAGAACAACAGAGGAGCCAAGGAACGGAGTCGACGCATGAGCCTCTCAGTGCAAACCAAATTTGCAAGCAAGGCTAATGCATCGCCGGGTAGGAAGTACATCAATAAATCATCATTTGGAGCCAAAATGATCAGAAGTTAGTGCCACTCTAGCCTCAAATGCTCGAATCGCGAGCTTTATTCGAGCATCTTCAGCGCCGGATACAGCTTCCGCCATTGCGCATAGCCGGCCTTGTAGGCCGTCTGTTCCGCCGGATCAGGCGCAATGCGCTGCGCCACCTTGATCGCCTGGCCGCAGGCGGCATCGAGGTTCGACCAGTGCCCCGTCCCGACGCCTGCCATCAGCGCGCAGCCGAAGGCGCCGCCTTCTTCCGCCGTGAGGACTTCAACCGCCTGGCCATAGACGCCGGCCTGAATCTTGCGCCAGAGCGGCCCGCGCGCTCCGCCGCCGCCGAGGCGCACAGCGCTGACGGGGATGCCGAGCTCCGCGAAGAGCGTGAATGTGTCCTGCAGCGAATAAGCGACTCCCTCGAGCACTGCCCGGGTGAAGTGGGGCGCGGAATGAATCGTGCTGATGCCGGCAAACGCGGCGCGCACCTGCGGATCGAGGTGCGGCGTGCGTTCGCCGAGCAGATACGGCGCCCAGATCAGGCCTTCGCTGCCTACGGGAACCTTGGCCGCCGCAGCCGTCAACGCATCGTAGTCCTGCCCGGCAAAGAATGTCTCTTTCAGCCAGCGGAAGCTCAGCCCCGCCGATTGGGTTACGCCCATCACGTGCCACAATCCCGGCACGGCATGGCAGAAAGTATGCAAGCGGCCCTTGGGATCCTT
>DATHNJ010000212.1:0-6053 GCA_035486155.1 Occallatibacter sp.
CGGCGACCTGTTGTTGGCTCTTGCGCTGGACCATTTCATCATTTGGTCTGGCGCCAACACAATCGTGTGGGGCGCCGTCATCGGCTTCATCGCGTGGCTGGGATTTTTCGCGGCGCCCAATTATCCGCAGAGCGTTTACGAGGGCCGCCCGTTCAAGTATTTCCTGATCAACAACGGATATTGGTTGATTGGGTTGCTGATTGTCGGCGGCATTCTGGCGATTTGGCGCTGACGCCGAGTTCTACAATCGAGGCATGAGCAAACAGCTTGTGTTCACCAATGAAGCGCCTGCGGCCATCGGGCCATATTCGCAGGCTATTCGCACAGGGAATCTTCTCTTCACGGCGGGACAGATCGGGCTTGATCCGGCGACGGGCCAGATGGTTCACGGCGGCATCAAAGAACAGACGGCGCGGGTGCTCGAGAATTTGAAGGCAATTCTCGAAGCGGCGGGCAGCGGCCTGGAGAAGACTATCAAGGCGACGGTCTACCTGAAGAACTTCGACGACTTTGCGGCGATGAACGCGATCTACGGCGAGTATCTTGCGCCCGAGGGCGTTGCGCCGCCGGCGCGGACGACGATCGAAGCGGCGCGGCTTCCCAAGGATGCGCTGATTGAGATCGAGCTTGTCGCTACGGTGTAAATGTAACTTTTCGTCGCGATCGCGCATCCAAACACCCGCTGTGAAGGAGATTCTGCATGAACAAGGCGACTGAAGCGGCGGCGACGCCGGAAAAGGTTACGCGCACCGAGGCCGAGTGGCGCGCACAGCTTACGCCGGAGCAGTATCACGTGCTGCGCGAGAAGGGAACGGAGCGGGCGTTTACCGGGCCGCTGGAGTACAACTACGAGACGGGCGATTACCACTGCGCCGGCTGTGGGACGCTGCTGTTCAACTCCGGCGCGAAGTTCGATTCCGGCTGCGGCTGGCCCAGCTTCATGATTCCTGCGAACTCGACGGCAATTGCGGAGCACGAGGACGTGAGCTATGGCATGCGTCGTATCGAGGTGACGTGCGCGCGCTGCGGCGGGCACCTGGGCCATGTCTTTCCGGATGGGCCGAAGCCGACCGGATTGCGCTACTGCATCAACTCGGCGTCACTGACCTTCACCAAGGCGGAGTAGGACTAGCCGTCCAGGCAAGAGCTCCGCGTGGCGCGGTCGAACGCGCGTCACAATTCAGGATTGTTATGCGCCGAAGATTTGGGGCGAGTTAGACAGATGTTCGCGACGATTTGCAGAGGGCTGGGAGCGATCCCAGCCCTCTGCTGGTTTGCGGGCCGATTTTGTGGAGCGGCGCCGGGTCAGGTTGTGTTCGTTACGTGTGCGAGAGCTCTACGGGAGGCTCGGCAAGAGCCTTTTCGAATGCGCTCTCGATGGCCTCTGAAGCGACCTCCAGGCCATGACGCCTGGCGATGATGTTCTTGAAGCGCTGCGCGTTTTCACGGTAGGCAGGATTATTCCGGACTGTTTGAATGAGTTGGTGGAGGCCATCGACGGTAAGGTCGTCGACTTCGATGAACTCGCCGACTTTGTGGTGCGCGATGCGAGCGGCGACGCCGGGCTGGTCGAATCCGATGGGGATCGCGACCATGGGAACGCCGTGCGCCAGCGACTCGAGCGTTGTGTTGAGTCCGGCGTGCGTGATGCAGAGCGCGGCGCGCTTGAGCAACTCGATCTGAGGCGCTTTCTCCACGACGATGAAGTTGGAGGGAGCCGGGCCCAGATCGCCGAGTTGCACATTCCTACCGATGGAGAGAACGGCCTGTACCTCGGGGAGTTTGCCCAATGCGGACAAAATAGTTTTGTAGATGCTCTCGATGCCGTTGACCAGCGTTCCCAGCGAAGCGTAGACCAGTGGTCGGCCGTCGAGCTTCTCCCAGGGAAATGGAGTTGGGGCGCGCGCTGCATCGTCGAAGAATGGGCCGGCGTAGTGAAACTGCGGCGGCCAGGGATTGACCGGGAAGTCGAACTCCCTGGGCGTTTGCGAAACGATGGCCAACCTCGAGGCGGTTGCGGTCGGATCGCTCCAATCAATCGAGAGACCGATGCGCCTGGCGTAGTCGACAGCGGCTTCCCGCAGATAGGCAAAGTATGGGCGGATCTCTTTCATATCTTCGAGATTCTTGGCGCGAGCTTCGGGGCTATCCTCGTAGGGCCGCGAGACAAAGCAGCTTGGAGCGATTCCGGATGCGTCGATGGGCAAGATATTCCAGACGTGAGCATAGGGCATGCCCAAAGAGAGCGGAACAAGCTCGAGATAGCGGTGGGACATGTCGAGAACCAGAGCTTCGATGCCGTTTTCGGCGAGAACGCCCGGAAGATGCTCGGACGCCGCACTGAAGTAGGCGCGGCTCAGCGTGAGCATGCCGCTTTTTATCGCGTCTAAACCGTGGAGCTTCGAGACAGGAGCGTGACTGCCGGCGCTGGATCCTTCGGGAAACTCCTGCTCGCCGTAGCTGACGAAGTTCAAGCCCGCAGCACGGACCGTGGGGCCGACATCGGGAAATCCGATGAACGCAATCTCGTGTCCACGAGATTGTATTTTGCGGGCCAGGGCGGTCATGGGGTTCACGTGGCCGGTAAAAGGCAAACTGACAAAGCCAATTTTCACTGCGGGCAGCTCAATCCTTGGGGTCTCAACGTTCAGGGGAAGCGACGGCGCGGCCGGATTGCCGGCATAGCCGATTTACCTAAGCGTTGAATGAGTAACCAAGGCGCGCAGCGCTTTATTCCGCGGGCGACAAGAGCATGATCGCGGCTGGCGGCTTTTCCGGCGGGAGGCGCGGAACTTCATGCGGGTGGTGATTGGCGTCTTCCAGGATTCTGTCGCCGCCGACAACGCCGAACCTGACGACGCAGCAAGCGCTGAATCCACAAAAAACAAAGCGAGGGCTGGGATTGCTCCCAGCCCTCGCTTGTGTTTGCCAGATTCTGCCGGAATCTGGGCGGCTTAACTTAAAGAGGCTGAACGTCCGCCGCTTGCCACCCCTTGGGCCCCTTCACCACGTTGAACTGCACGGCTTGACCTTCTTGCAGGCTCTTGAAACCACTCGAGTTGATTGCAGAGTAATGCACGAAAACGTCTTCGCCGTTCTGACGCGAGATAAAGCCGAAGCCCTTCGCGTCATTGAACCACTTCACAGTACCTTGTTCCATATCGGATCTTTGTTTCCTGGTATTGAATTGCGCTGGATGAATCGGAGCGACCACTGGCAGAATCTTGCTTGGTTGGGCGAGTGCTGCTCACGCCCGGTTCGGCTCTAACGCTGGCATAAGTGTAGCATCGGGTGTGAAAAAAAGTGCAGGTATTGTAGTCGCCTATTCCATTACGAAACGGTCATCCGGGGAAGTTGATTCAAAGTGAGGCAAGTTGAGCCATTCCAGCGCGGACCGGACGCCTCAATGGCGCCTGTGGTAGGGTGAAAGGTCGCCATGGCCGCCGATCCGTTTGCCGCACTCTTGACCCGCCCGCTGGAACAGCTAAGCGCTGAATTTAAGGAGCTTCCGGAGTTTGTCGCCGAGCTGGGCGCGGCCCGCGATCTGGGCCGGATGGCCGAGACGCTGCAAGACGTCGCGCGCCGGCTGGGCGACAACTACCCCTATTTCCATCCTCTCTATGCCGGACAGATGTTGAAGCCGCCGCACCCCGTGGCGCGAGCAGCCTATGCGCTGGCCATGGCGATCAATCCCAATAATCATGCGCGGGACGGCGGGCGGGCCAGCTCGGAGATGGAGATCGAGGCCGTTCGAGAGATCGCCCGGATGTTCGGCTGGTCCCAAGACGGGAGCTCGTTTCTGGGGCACCTGACATCGGGCGGGACGATGGCGAACCTGGAAGCGCTGTGGGTTGCCGGGGAACTCGGGCCGGGCAAGCGAATCGTCGGGTCCGAGCAGGCGCATTACACCCACAGCCGGATCTCACATGTATTGAAGCTGAAGTTCGATTCAGTGGCTGCGGACGGGCGCGGGCGGATGCGCCTGGATGCGCTCGAAGACCAACTCAAAAAGGGCGACGTTGGGACGGTCGTGGCGACTTTGGGAACGACGGCGATCGGGGCCGTCGATCCGCTGGATGGGATTCTGGCGCTGCAGGAGCGGTATGGCTTCCGGGTGCACGTGGATGCGGCGTATGGCGGATACTTCCGGCTAATCCGGGATGAGTTGGGTGAAGAAGCGCGGCGGGCGTTTGCGGCGATTGATCGAGCGGACTCGATTGTGGTCGATCCGCATAAACATGGCCTGCAGCCGTATGGATGCGGGTGCGTGCTGTTCAAAGATCCGGCGGTAGGGCGCTTCTACAAACATGACTCGCCCTATACGTATTTCACTTCTAAGGAATTGCACCTGGGCGAGATCAGTCTGGAGTGCTCGCGGGCCGGGGCTGCGGCTGTGGCGTTGTGGGCTACGCAGCGGCTTTTGCCGCTGACTCCCGGCGGGGAATTTGCGCGTGGGCTTGCCGCGGGCCGGCGGGCGGCATTGGAGTTGGATCGTCAAGTACGGGCCGATAGCCGATTTGTGGCATTGGCAGAAGGGGGACCGGAGCTAGATATTGTTGTCTGGTCACCACTGGCATTGCATGCAGCGAAGAGGATCTTCGACGCCTGCGCGGCGCGCGATTTGCACCTTGCGCTTGTACAATTGCCGCTATTCTGGTTCAAAGGCGAGAGCGGCGATGAGACCGGGCAAGTGACGTGCCTTCGCTCCGTGCTGATGAAGCCGGAGCACGAATCGTGGCTGCCGGCGATCTGGGAAAAGCTGATGGCGGCGTGTGAGGAAGTCGCCCAGGCGGATCGATAAAGTATTCAGGTAGAGATATTTGAGAGCGGGATGATTGCAGCTTGGCAGGGAAAAGAAAACGTTCTCATTTGGATGAAGTTTTGGCGTAGGGAGGAATGGGGGCTGAGATGCATGATCCTGCACGGCTGAGCGCGCAACACCAAATACGGTTCGGCACGGAGCCGGACATATTTGCCGCGCCCGGGCGCGTGAATCTAATTGGCGAGCATACCGATTACGCTGAAGGGTTTGTGATGCCGGCGGCGATCGATTTCGCCACGCTTGCGGCGATCTCTCCGCGCTCCGACGGCAAAATCGTGATGTATGCGGAGAACTTCGCAGAGGAACGCGCCTTCGATGCGGCGGCGTTGCCTCGTCGCGCCGCAAACCATTGGTCGGACTATCCGCTGGGCGTGCTGGCGATGCTGGCGGGCGAAGGAAATAAAATTCCCGCCTTCAGCCTTACGCTGTGGGGTGATGTGCCGCTGGCCTCGGGGCTGTCGAGTTCGGCGTCGATTGAAGTTGCGACGGCGCTGGCCGTGACGTCGCTGATCGGCGTAAGTTATCCGGGCGCGATCCTCGCGCGACTGTGCCAGCGCGCGGAGAACGAGTTTGTTGGCGCCAACTGCGGCATTATGGATCAGTTCATCTCGGCCAATGGCGCGGAGGATCATGCGCTGCTGCTCGACTGTCGCGATTTGAGCTACAGGCTGGCGCCGATTCCATCGCATGTGGCGCTGGTGATCGCCAACACCATGGTGAAGCACTCGGTGGCCGGCGGCGAGTACACGAGCCGGCGCGCGCAGGTGGAAGAGGCTGCGGCGGTCATCGGGCGGCATCGACCGGAGGTGAAGTTTTTGCGCGATGCGACGCTGGACGATTTAGCGCGATGGGGAGCGGAGATGAGTCCCGAGGCGGTGAAGCGCGCGCGGCACGTGATCAGCGAAAATACGCGCACGGTGGCCGCCGCGGACGCTTTGCTGCGCGGCGATTTGAAAACGCTGGGCCGCTTAATGGCTGAAGCGCACGCCAGCTATAGCCGGGACTTCGAAGCGAGTTGCGTCGAAGCAGATGCGATGGTTGCACTGGCGCAAGATCTGCCGGGACTGATCGGCGCCCGATTGACCGGCGGAGGATTCGGCGGATGCACGATCAACCTTGTGGAGCGCGACGTTGCGGAGGAGTTTGCAGAAGAGCTTGCGGCTCGCTACGCGATGGAGACGGGAATTGAGCCGCAAGTGTTAATCTGCCATGCCTCAAATGGGGCGCACGC
>DATHNJ010000213.1:0-14806 GCA_035486155.1 Occallatibacter sp.
CTGATTTTGTCGACCCTGCTTGGCGTCCTACTGCGGCGATGGGCCGACCAGCGCGCGGAACTGAAGGCGCAGGATCTGAAGAAGAGTCTGGTTCTGGCTCAAACGCAGCGCCAAATGGCCGAAGAGCGCGCCCGCGCCGGAGAGACTTTGCGCGATCGCGACGCCGCTCTGCAAATCGCCCTGGAAGCCAGCGGCATGGGGCTCTGGACATGGGATCTGCAACGGGATCTGGTGCACTGGTCCGATGAGATGTATCGCATCATAGGTTACGAACCGGGGGAATTCTCTCCCGTCAATGAAGCCTGGTTTCGCGCCATTCATCCTGAAGACGCCGATGAGGTGCGCAAAGGCGTAGACAAGGCCATTGAATCCGGCGAGGACTTTCGCAGGCGATACCGCGTCCTGTGGCCCGACGGGGCAACGCGTTGGGTCGAATCGCAAGGTCGGTGCCTGCGCGAAAAAGACGGCCGTCCCCAATGGCTTATGGGAGTCATCACGGATGTCACCCATCGCAAACGCGCCGAAGAATCGATGCTGCGCGCCGAGAAGCTCGCAGTCGCGGGCCGTTTGGCTGCGTCGGTGGCGCACGAAATCAATAACCCGCTCGAGGCTGTGACCAACCTGCTCTATCTGATCACCATGAGCACCACGACGGATGAGGCGAGATCACTTGCGCGTAGTGCGCTCGATGAACTGCTGCGTGTTTCGATGATCACGCAATCGACGCTGAAGTTTCATCGCCAGCAGGGCGCGCCCAAAATCACGATGCTCTCCGAAGTGGTTGAGAGCGTGGTGACACTGTTCCGTCCCCGCTTTGCGGCGGTGGGAATCGAAGTGGATGTGCAGGCAAACGACGAAGTCGCAATCGCCTGCATGCCGAGCGAGGCTCAGCAGATCTTCGCCAATTTGATCTCCAACTCGATGGAAGCCATACCCAGCTCTGGAAAGATTACGATTCGTCTGCAGCCTTCGCGCGATTGGCGCAATCCAAGCGTTGCGGGAATGCGGGCGACTATCGCCGACACAGGCGTTGGAATGGATCGCTCCACGATGCGTCGGCTCTTCGAGCCCTTTTTCACTACCAAGCCTGAGACAGGCACCGGCCTCGGGATGTGGGTGGTTGCGCAACTGGTCGAGCGACATGGCGGCTCGGTGCACGTCCGCAGCAAGCAGCGTTACGGATCCGGGGGCACGACCTTCTCTATCTTCCTGCCCACCGTGCATCCGGTCGAAGCCGTGGGCGTCGCGATCGAAGGCGATGCCGCAAATGCGCTTCCTCTTGAAGCGCCTGCCATGTAGCCAGTAGCCCGCGGCCTTGCCGTAATGGCTGCGATGGTCCTGTCCACCGAGAGCTCGCCTGTGTTCGCGTCGACTGCGAGGCACGCTCCGTTGGACCAGTGACCGTCTTTGATTGGGATGAGCACGCCAACGAGGCGCCGCAGGAACATCGATTCATAAGGTCCTGACCGAATACCGCGGGGCTTTTTCAGCTCGCGCCCGATGGAACCGACCGCGAAAATCAATGCGCTGGTGAGCGCGTCCAAATCTCCTCAGGGCGCAACTTTTTCGCTCAAGTCAGCGTTTGTCTTCAAAGGAGATTTTCATGCGAACTTTTTCTCTACGCACTACTCTTCTGCTTTTCTCAGTGGCTGCGTTTGCGGCATCTATGGCGTGCGCGGAAAACGATGTGGCCGCGAGCCTCTATGGCGCCTTTAGCGGAACCACCAATGGCAATGGCACGGTTCAGAGTCCATCCAACGCCGCCGGCGTTCTGATCGAACTGCGCCACATCTCAAACCCGCTCGTCGGGTACGAGGCGACGTATTCGTACAACCGCGCCAACCAGACCTACAACTCAAGCTCTTTTGCGTGCCCCGTCGGAGTTCTGCCGCCGTGTGCCGCACCCGCGTCCGCGTCTGTCTCAGCCGACGCGCATGAAATTTCCGGAGACTGGATTGCCTCCGTCCATGTCGGCCGTCTACGTCCTTTTGCTCTCGCAGGTATTGGACTCCTCATCGACACGCCTGCAGGCAATCAAGGCTCGACCCAGACTCAAACCAAGCCGGCCTTCATCTACGGCGCAGGACTGGACTGGAATCTGGTCCCGCATATCGGTCTGCGCTTTCAATATCGCGGCAATCTCTACAAGGCGCCGGATCTGACGACGCTCTTCACATCAACGGGCGCGTTTACGCACACCGCCGAGCCGATGATCGGCGCATACTTTCGTTTCTGAGCCGTCGCTGTATTGAACGCGGATCGGGTCTACTTCGCGACCGCATCGCGCGAGAGCCGCTCGTCGAGCTCCTGTTGATTCGTAAGAAACCACACCGATCCACGCCGGTTCGACTCGTAGATGAAATCGTGCAACGCCTTGCTCTTCGCGGCAAGCTCCGACGTGTCGCCGACAATGGCAACCTTCAGCCCGTAGTTCACGAACTTCTGCACCATTTCTCCGGCGATTCCGGTCTTCAAATCGAAGAAGGCCGGATCGAGCCGGGCCGTCGGCAGCACGGCTATCGTTGCGTCCGCCGAACGAGCCTCGCTGATTAGATCGCTGGCGTCCTGGCCTTTGCGCAACAGCGGACCATCCGCGGCGTAGACAAGCGCACGCTTCCCATGCAATTCCTGAACCTGATTTGGCATGTCGTCCTCTGTGAGAGACCTAGTGGGCTGCGACCAGTAGCAGCGGATCGGGCGCAATACTACATGCTTGCCCTCCGCCCACTTTCCAGGCTGATCCGTCGCTGTAGACGATCGACTCAAGCCGGATCGAACTCACCGCCGTGAATCCAGGAAGTTCGAGGTCGGCGGCGACGCCGTTGTCTTCCGGCGCGAAGGAGACCTCGATCGTTTTGGTCAGGTCGCCCGTCGTTTCCGATAGCGATGAGGCCTGGGCCATGCGGGCCTTACCTGAATATCCGCGAACCGCCACCCTGGCGCTCACGATCTTTGCTGTTCTCCTGTCGCCGAGAATCAGATGGATCCGCTGCGATATGCCGTTGGGCGGCGCCTGATTCTTCACGGCGATCAACCCGCTCCCGCGGCCTTGCAACGCATGCATGCTGACAGGGCAACTCTCGCCTGACGGGGCGACGGTGACGGCGATCGAGGACTGCTGCGCGCTCGGCGCCGGGCTCTGCGCAACCAGCACAGTCGCGGCCAAAAGAAGAGTCGATCCGATCAGAAGGGCTGGTTTCATTGAAGGCTCCTGCAGACAATTTGCGCTCACCAACAAAATACGCTCGCATGGCATCACGATCAACCACGAGGCCTGTCTCATAGACGAACGAAAGCCACGTCCGGGAGCCGGCGACGACGGGTCGAACACGCTTCTGGATTCGTAGCCGGCGGCCTTCGAACGCCCTCGGGCTGTGATACCGTTTCAATACGGCCTCGTGCTCCGGGGCAGGATGTATAGCGGCCGGAGCCGAACGATTGAGCGAATGCCCCAGCAGCCGGATTTGATATCGCCTCCGTTACCCGCGAGCCCGGCTCCTGAAACGACGCCTGCATCTGGCGGCTCGCCGCAGGCAGACGGACACGACCGGCAACGCATTCCTCGTTGGCTTATCCGCGCCGAACTCTTTCTCCGTGTCACGTTACGCATCTACATTGGCCTCGCCGTAGCCTATGCGCCATGGTCGCCTCTGTTCTGGGACCAGAATCCACTCTTCGTTCAGTTCCCAACGCTCTCGATTTACGCTGCACATGGCGCCGTGCGCGGCATCGTCTCCGGCCTCGGGATTCTGAACATGTGGATTGCTCTGCGGGATGCGATCCGTTACCGAAGCAGGTAAGTCATGAGCGAAAAGAAGAAATCAACCTCCGCTTCTTTGGAGGCGAAAGCTAATTCAACCAATAGCGCAGAGCAGGGAATGCCGAAAGCATCCGACTCGCTCGCCGCGCCCGAAACAGTCGCGAAATTGCCGGCCAACGGAGTTCCGCCGCAGCTTCCGCGCGCGCCCCTCGCCTACGAGAATCCATCGTTTCTTAATAGTCCAGACGGTCGTCTCATGCGCATTGTGGCCGAGTTCATGGAACCGTTGGCGCGCTTCCGCCACGAACGTATCCAGGACACAGTCGTCTTTTTTGGCTCCGCGCGTTTTCGCGGCAAAGAGGAAGCCGACCACGAACTGGAGCTGCTCGACAATACCGGATCTGCGCGGCCTGCGCCCAGTGAAGAGCAACCCGCCAAGCCGCCCGAGATCGCTGCCGGCAAGGCTAGCGATCTGCAGCGCAAGCGCGCCGTAGCCGCCGTTGAGATGGCCCGCTACTACGAAGATGCACGCCGCCTGGCCAACATGTTCACCTCGTGGGCCAAGACCATCCCTTCACTGTCGCACCGCCATCGCTTTGTCGTTACCTCTGGCGGAGGGCCCGGGATTATGGAGGCCGCCAATCGCGGCGCCTATGAGGCCGGCGGCAAGACCATCGGCATGAACATCCGGCTGCCCTTCGAGCAGTTCCCAAACCCCTATATCACCCCGTCGCTCAACTTCGAATTCCACTACTTCTTCATGCGCAAGCTCTGGTTTGCGTATCTGGCCAAGGCTCTGGTTGTCTTTCCGGGGGGCTTCGGCACTCTCGACGAGATGTTCGAAATCCTTACCCTGGCCCAGACGCAAAAGCTTGCCAAGAAAATCTCCGTCGTTATCTACGGGCCGGAGTACTGGAAACGCGTCTTCGATCTCGACGTGCTCGTCGATACCGGCGCTATCTCGCCGAAAGACATTGAGCTCTTTGAATTTGCCGATTCGCCCGAGCAGGCCTTCGAGATGCTGCGCAAAGGCTTGACCGAGAATTACCTGATCCCCGAAGCCGCAGCCGAACATGCGGGTAGGCAAGCGCCGGAAGCGATGCCAGGCGTGACCCTTGAGGACTTCCTGGGACCGGAGCTTGGTAAAATAAACGTGTAGCCGGGCGCGTTTGACGCCTTATTGCGATCGCGAGCATCCGATACGCAAGCAGGTTCGATCTTCCCTTTAAGCAAAACGACAACGCACACTTTGGGGTGCAGTTATTTCCTCGTTTTTTCGGGTTTTGCTAGTTACGACTGGTTACTTCCTTGACTCTTTTCTTATTTGAACCGACATTTTGCACTCTCTTAACGCGTTATTGACGGATTCCATTGAATACTCGCGCTAGAAACTCGGCTCAGATCGCGGTGCAAGGAGGGAATATGGCCAATTCGACCATCAGCTACCTGTGGCGCGATGAGAAGGCAGCCAGCGGATTCCGTTCTGGCGTGTCCCTGCATAGCCACACCAATCAGTCGCAGGAGACCCTGGACTTCGTGGCTAACGTCTGCAACCAATATCCGTTCGCTCGTCCCTTGATTTCCCGTATGGAGCGCACCTCCGCGGACCGGCACGGCGTCAGGATCAACTACTCGGCCAGCTATTGGACGCCGCCCATGACCCCCAAGCTCGCCTTTGACCTGGAGAGCCGGCAGATCGAGAGCCTCGACGTGGCTTCGATGGTGTCCATCTCGGACCACGACAACATCAAGGCGCCGATGCTTCTGCGCACTGTTCCGAGCGCCCGCGGCATTCCAGTATCCGTGGAGTGGAGCGCTCCCTATGGCGGGGTTCAGTCTTTCCATCTCGGCGTCCACAACCTGCCCAGCGCACGCGCCGCAGAGTGGATGGCGATCCTCTCCGACTTCACCGCGAGGCCCAGCGATTCCGGGCTGACTGAGATTCTGGCCGCGCTGAACGCGGAGCCCAATGTCCTGGTGGTCTTCAATCATCCGCTGTGGGATCTCTATCTCGTCGGCAAGAAGAAGCACGAGTTCCTGGTGAACGAATTCATCCAGCGCAATGGAACGTTCCTGCACGCGCTTGAACTGAATGGGCTGCGCCATTGGGATGAGAATCGCGCCGTGCGCCGTCTGGCTGCGCAGTGGAACATGTTGCTGATCAGCGGCGGCGATCGTCACGGCGTAGAGGCGAATGCGAATATCAATCTGACCAACGCGACAAGCTTCACCGAGTTCGTCCACGAGATTCGCAAGCAGAAACAGAGCAACGTGCTCTTTATGCCTCAATATGCAGAACCGTGGAAACACCGAATTTTGAAGTCGACGCTGGACGCGATCCGAAATTATCCAGAGTTCCCCCAGGGCTCACGCACGTGGGACGAGCGGGTCTTCCATCCGGATGCGAAGGGCGTCGTTCGCCCGCTGAGCGAGATGTGGCCGCACGGCCGGGCGCCGCGCGCGCTGCGCTGGGCCCTCGCTGTGATTCAGTTGCTGGGAAAAGGACCGGTCTCGGGCGGCTTGCGGTATGCGTGGAACGATTCGCAGAAGCTGCGTCTGGCGCTCGGCGAAAACGAAGGGTAGCGCCAACGCGCTGCGGTTCTCGGGTTTGGTTTCTAATTGGGCAAGATGATGACCGGATCCGCGCCGCGCGTCGTTTATTTCCCCGACTCCTTTCACGAAGTGAACGGGGTTGCCCACACCAGCCGTCATTTTGAGGCCTTCGCTCGCCGCCGCAACCTGCCCTTTCTCTGCGTGCGCGCCGGCGATCGCGCCCAGGCCGTGATCGAAGACGGCAACGTCTGGACTCTCGAGCTTCCACGCGGCTTTCTATCTTTTGCGCTCGAGAAAGACTTGCGTTTCGATCCGGCGTTTCTGCGGCATATCCCTTTCATCGAAGAGGTTCTCGCTCGTTTCCGGCCTGATCTCATTCACATCACCGGTCCAAGCGAAATTGGCATGCTCGGCGCGGGGCTGGCGCACTACCTGCATCTGCCCCTGGCGGCAAGCTGGCACACCAATATTCACGAGTATGCGGCGCGCCGATCGGAGTGGTTTCTGCGCCTGCTGCCGCAGCGCCATTCGGCAGCCACCGGCCAGACCATCGAAGATCTCGCCATGGTTGCGGCGGCCAAGTTCTACTCGATTGGACAAGTCTTGTTCGCGCCCAATCCCGAGCTCTGCGGCAAACTCGAAAAGGCGACGGGCAAGCCTTGCTACCTGATGCCGCGCGGCGTCGACGCCGATCTCTTTCATCCCTCCAAGCGCAATCGCGCGCCCGAAGATCGCGACCAGGTGCTTGGCTTTGTCGGCCGCCTGTCGATCGAGAAGAATATCGCCGGCCTGGTCCAGGTGCAGAACGAGTTAGAGAAGCTGGGCCACGAAAATTTTCGCTTCCTCGTTGTTGGCCATGGCTCCGATGAGACGTGGCTTCGCACTCATCTACGCCGGGCAGAATTCACGGGCGTCCTGCGCGGGGAAGCGCTCTCTGCGGCCTACGCCAACATGGATCTCTTCGTCTTTCCCTCGCACACGGACACCTTCGGCAACGTGGTGCTCGAAGCACTGGCCAGCGGCGTTCCTGCCGTCGTTACGCCGGACGGCGGGCCGCGCACGATTGTCCGGGATGGGGAGACGGGCCGCATCGTCCCCGATGACGAATTCACTACGGCTGTCGCAGGCATTCTTGGCGATCCCGCGCACCACGCCGCCATGCGCGTCGCTGCGCGCGCCTACGCGCTGACGGCGAGCTGGGATTCGGTGTTTGAAGGCGTCTATGCGGGATATGAGACGATGCTGTCAAAACCCGGAAAAGTCGCCGCGGAAGGCTAAATTCAAATTCGATTCGCAGCAGCCATTCCACCTTGCTCTCGATAGCATCCAACCTTTCGTTGCGAGGTCTCTCGCCGGAGGTGGAAATCATCGATGGGATCGCTGGTCGTATTAATGATCGAAGAGGAGCAACCCGAAGGTTTGTCTGCACGCAAGCTGGTAGTCGAGACCGCGAAGCACAACGTTCTTACCGCCTACAACGCCAATGACGGAATCGATCTGCTCCGGCGCTTCCCCAATATCGACATCGTGCTAGTGCACGCGCGTGTTCTGGACCAAAGGCCTGATGTGCTGGCCGAGGTGAAGGCGCTCGCGCCCAAAGCCCCCATCATCCTCGCCAGCCCGGGCGCGGAGCAATCAAGACCTGAAGCGAGCTATCTGATCGACAGCCATCAGCCCCATCAACTGGTGACTCTCCTCGCCGACGATCTAAAGGTCGACGTCAGCAACTAATCATGCGCGGCTGACTAGGCCGCTTCGCAGGTCGAGCGCGAACGACGTCTCCCGATCCGAGATCATCTCCCAACCCGCGCCGCGCAGGACGCCTTCTTCGATCCCGAGAATCGATACGCCTTCGTCCGAGAGTTTTGCGGACTCCCATGCTTGGCCCTCGCCGCCCCACGCCAGAATGCTGCGATGCCCGACGAACAGCAGCAAGCCGGTCTCGGAAGCTGCCCGCACTTCCAGCACCGGACGATACGGGATCATCGTGAATCGCTCCGGCGCCGCCGTGTCGATGACATAGGCATATCCGCCGGCCACCGCGCAGATTTCCTCTGGCTTCGGACAGGACCACACTCCGGTTGGCGCCGCAGGATCGCGAAACCCAAGCGCGCATGTCGCGAGAAAAGGCTGCGCATCGGATGCCGGTCGAACAAGAATCTCCAGCGCGCCGCGCTCCACTTCCTCTACTTCTCGCGGATAAACATAATGTCGCGACGGCAGGATTAAGGGCCGCGCCGCCAGAACCTCGGCTTCCCAGCGATGGGAAAAGCTCAGATCAATTATCGGGGAGACTGGGATGGGCGGCACTGGGCTACACCCCAACAAACCGCTCGACGCGCTGCCGCACGCTGGGTATGCCCAAAGCCAGCTCTGCGCCCTGCTCAATGACAGGAATCAACTTGTCGAACTCCGGCCCCATCCGCGTGCCGGTGATCGCAATGCGCATGGGATGAATCAGCTCCTCGTCTTTGACGCCGGTCGCTTGCTGAATCTCGTCCATCCATCGTTGAAAGAGTTGCGGCGTAACGGGAAGGCTATTGGCGCGAGCCCTGTCCGCAAGCTCCGCGAGCACGATACGGGCAGAATCCGTCGTCAATACCGCCGCATTCTCCAGCCGTGCGCGCGCGACGTCCGGATCGAAACCGAAGACAAATAGCGCCTTCGCCGTGAGCTGATCGAGATGCTCCACATTGTGCACAAACAAATCCAGCAGACGTACAAACCAGACCAGCACTTCATCGCTGGCGTCATCCTTCTCCGGCAACAGTCCGCCAAAATACTCCCACGCCATGGCCGCCAGACGCACAGGGGAAGCGACTTTGATGAAATGTCGGTTCAGGCTGTTCAGCCTGTCGAAATCGAATACCGCCGGCGAGGACGTCACACGCTCCAGAGAGAACTGTTGCGCCAGCTCCTGCAGGGTCAACCTCTCGATTTCGCTGTCTTCAGCGTCGCCTCGGCCGAGCAGCGCCAGACGATTCACCAGCGTCTCGGGCAGATAGCCCATCTCGCGCAATGTCGCGATCGATGTGGCGCCGTGGCGCTTCGAAAGCGGCTCACGATCCACACCGAGTATCGGCGGCAGATGCGCGAACAGCGGAACATGCCAGCCGAACGCTTCGTAGATCGCGACCTGCCTTGGCGTATGCGCCACATACTCATCGCCGCGAATCACATGCGTAACGCCCATCAGCGCGTCGTCGACGGTGACCACGTAGTTGTAAACAGGAACGCCCGGCTCGGCTTCGGTTCCGGTGCGCACCAGGATCGGATCGCCGACCGTCTCCGTCTGGATTTCGACGGGGCCGCGCAACACATCCTGAAAGCGCAAGGACTCTTCGTCGATCTTCAGGCGAATCGCGAACGGCATATTCGCCGCAAGGTTGCGTTTGATTACCCTCGCGCTCAAACCACGGCAGCGCCCCGAATACACCTGAGGCATTTGCCGCTCTTCGAGCGCTTTGCGCTCCGCCTCCAGCTCTTCAGGAGTGCAAAAGCAGCGATAGGCCTTGCTTTCGCCTAACAGGCGCTCGGCATGTTGCGCATAAATCTGCAAGCGATCGGATTGGCGATAGGGTCCGTGCTCGCCTTTGCCCGATTCGCCTTTACCTGGCTCGCCTCTGTTTGGCGCCTTTGTTCCCGGCTCGTGGGGGCCCTCATCCCAGTCAAGGCCAAGCCATTTCAAGTCTTCGATCAACTGCTTTTCAAAACGCGCTTCCGAGCCATCGCCCTCTGCGTTTTCAATGCGCAGAATGAAGCTGCCTCCGCCCCGGCGCGCAAAGAGCCAGTTGCAGAGCGCTGTCCGCGCATTGCTCACATGCAGTTGCCCCGTAAGAGACGGAGCAAACCGCACACGAATCTTCTCCTGTTCCATGACTCCCTGATCATAGCCGTTGAACGCAGAAAACTTCGCAATTCATGATGGGATATTGAGCGGCGCTTTTCCGTCGAGCGCTGGAGGTTTTCCGCGGGAGCGCTTCGCCTACTTCAGACGAAGTGTTCCCATCCGCGCCGCGCCAGCGATTCGACGCCCTGCGCTGTGCGAATTGTCGCCATCGCTTCTCCGCGTCTCTTGCGGGTCATTCGCCCGATCGCAGTTACGGCGACGCCGGCAATCTTGCCCGGCATGCGAGCTTCGGCTGGGGCGGTGAACAGCAGTTCGTAGTCTTCGCCGCCGTGCAGCGCCTGTTCCAGCGTGGCGCCCGGCGCGATTGGCAGGCTGCCTGCATCAATCTCCGCCGCTACGCCTGACTCTTCGCAGAGATGCGCCAGATCCGTCGATAGCCCGTCGCTGAGATCGATCGCTGCGTGCGCCAGCCCCTTGCTTTGCAGCCAGGTTCCCTGCGCCAGCCGCGGCTGAGGATAGAAATGGGCAGCGAGCGCGTCCGCCATTTTTTTCGGGGCCATTTTTTTCGGGATAGATGGCGGCACAGATCGTCCGCGTCCGGATCGGCTCTTCGCACTCGCAGCCAAGGCGCTGAGGAGCTGCAGTCCGGCGGCTGCTCCACCCAGCGTGCCTGTCACATAGATCAAGTCGCCAGGTCTGGCTCCCGACCGCAACAACGCTCGCCCGTACGGAACTGCTCCCACCAACACTATGTCGGCCACGGCCAACGGCGACTGGCCCAGGTCTCCTCCCGCCAAAGGCGTTTTGTGAGCATGCGCCAGTTCGAGAAATCCCTCAAAAAAACGATCCAGCCAAGAAGGCTTTCGTCCTTCTGCTTTGATCAGTTCCGGGGGTAAGCCGAGGGAAAGAAAGGCTGCAAGCGGTCGGGCGCCCATGGCGGCCAGATCGCTCAATCCGCGCGCCAGTGTTCGATAACCAACCACTTCCGGCGGATGCCAATCTAACCGGAAATGACGTCCAGCGATCGAGAGGTCGGTCGTCACAGCGATTTCTTCACCGGGCCTCGGGGCCAGCAACGCACAGTCGTCGCCGATGCCTAACACCAAGCCAGCGAAAGATTTGCGGCGGCCGCGGCCACGAATTCGCTGGAGGAGAGCCCGCTCGCCGGGCGCGATCCCCAGTACGGCTCCTTGAGTTGTGCGTTTTGTCTCGGCGCGCATGCTCTCAAGAATAGACAATTGGGCCGGTTAAGAGCTGTAAGACAATCCAAAGGAGGGCTCTAACCCGCGACTTCCGGGTCGGAAAGGTGTTTTTCCAACAGTTGAATTCGTTGACCTGCCGGACAGCGTTTGTTAGCCTAAACCAACGTTCTAAAAAAGGGCGCCCAATGCAGGGGCCTTTCATCGTTGTGGGCTCCCCCGGAGACCCGTCATCTTTCGCTGTTTTCTGCAAGCTCGCGGCGAATTGCAGCCCTTCCCCGGATGTGGGAATGAGAGAAGATTATGCTGCGGAAACGCTATTACATTCTTTTTGTTGCCAGAGATGAAGATGGGCGCGTAAAGAAGATTCCCTTGCCCCTTCATTATGTCTACGGATTTGTGGCTGCCGCCCTGGTGGGCGCGTTCACGATCGTCGGGCTGGCCGGCTCTTATACACGCATGCTCCTCAAAACCGAGAGTTTCAATCAGGTTCGCGAAGAACGCGAGGCTCTCCGCAAGAATTACAAGCAGATGGCGCAGATCGCGCACGATCGCGACGTGCAGGTGGCGTCGCTCGGCGCGCTCGCCAGCGAAGTGACCGCTCTTTATGGCCTGCGCCAGAACCGGCTGATGGCTGCTCACCCAACAGTGAGTCCCGCGACCGCTCCCACGCCGCAGAGCCTCGCTCTTACGGATGATGTGAACGCGCAGACCGTCAAGGTCTCGATTGACCAGCTTTATGCTCTGCGTGAGCAGGCCATGTCGGGCCGCGTAACCCGCGCTCTGGAAAGCGGCCTGTCGCCCAGCTACTCCGGCGATTGGACCCAGCTTGCCGATGCGCCTTCGCTATGGCCCGTGGAAGGCCGTATCGCTTCCAGCTTTGGCCAGCGTGAAGATCCATTCAACGGGGAAGGCGCGTTCCACTCAGGCATCGATATCGACGCACCGTACGGCACTGCGGTCCGCGCGACTGCGGACGGCGATGTGCTGAACGTCGGCATGGTCTCCGGTTACGGCAAGGAAGTGGTCCTCGATCACGGCCATGATCTGCATACGGTCTACGGCCATCTGTCGGCGTTCGCTGTTCTGCCCGGACAGCATGTCTCACGTGGCCAGGTCATCGGCTATGTTGGTCAGTCGGGTCGCGCCACGGGGCCTCACCTTCACTACGAAGTGCGCGTCCACAGCGTGGCTGTCAATCCGTACAAATATCTGCGCGTGACCTACGAGCAGGCGATGTTCAGCAGTCCCGCTGCGGTCGCCAGCAGATAAGCGTTCGGTTTCTTGTCCTTCAAAAATGCGCTCCGCATGCGGGGCGCATTTTTATTTTGCCCTTGCTCCTCCAAAGCTCTCTTGCGGCGCGATGATATCGTTGCTTCGGGCATCTCGGCCCCTCGTCACATCGACATAGTTGAGGAGATTTTTCGTGCGTCTGCTTGTTTATTGCCTGATCGCCGCAGTCATCCTGATAGCGCCTGCCGTCGCGCAGGATCGCGCCGCCGATGTGAAGATCGCGTTTGCTCACTCTCAGCATCTCAAGCGCGGCATCAATGTATCCCACTGGTTCTCGCAAAATGCACAGGACTATAGCGCGCATCACACCGACACTGAGACGACTCCAGACGATATCGCTCTGATCGCGAAGCTGGGCTTCGACAATGTGCGTCTCAGCGTCGACGCCACCCCGCTCGAGGCATACCCGCACGGCGCAGACGGATTGAATGACGAATTTATGGCGCGCCTCGATCACGCGCTCGATATGATCCTGTCCGATGGCATGGCGGTTCAAGTCGATCTGCACCCAGAAGAGCCGTACAAGCAAGGCGTTCGCAGCAACAACGCAGCGGTGGACAAGTTCGTGCAGCTCTGGCGCAAGCTCGCCGCGCACTACGCCAATCGCGATCCCGAGCGCGTCTTCTTCGAGATCATGAATGAGCCGGAGGAGAACGATCCCTATCGCTGGGCCGGCATTCAGGCTCGCGTCGCCGCCGCCATTCGCGAAGTTGCGCCGCATCACACGATCATTGCCACAGGTCCGAATTATTCGGATATCGTTGACCTGCTCACGCAACATCCGCTGGCCGACGGCAACGTGATCTACAACTTTCACTTCTACGATCCGCATGAGTTCACGCATCAGGGCGCAAACTGGGGCGCGACCTATTGGATCTACGAACACGGTATTCCTTACCCTCCGACCGATAGTTCCATGGCGGAGTTGGTCCGGCAGGTTCCCGATCCCGCCGATCGCTACAAGCTTGAAAGCTACTGGCTCGATCACTGGGACGCGCATCGCATTCGCCTCATGATCGACGAGGCCGCCGCTTGGGCGAAGTCCAACAATGTTCCTCTCATCTGCAACGAGTTCGGCGCCTTCCGCCCGGTGACGCCGCCAGCCTCGCGCCTGGCGTGGCTGCATGACGTGCGCACAGCGCTCGAAGCCGATGGCGTCGGTTGGGCGATGTGGGATTATCACAATGGCTTTGGCGTCGCGGTGAAGGACGCCAACGGCAAATCCATCGTCGATCCGGATACGGTCGCGGCCCTCGGATTGAAAAATTAAAAGTCGTTGAATCGAAGCGCCCCACAGCCGGAATCTCCGTTTAAGTAAAGAGAGGAAAACCGGCCATGTCGTATTACCAGGACCACACGCACGTTGCGCCCGCGCGCGATCAGTTTCGTTCCGGCTCATCGCCGGACAGCTACGGCTCGGTGGTTGGAACGATCGAACAGAGCACCGAGCACCCAATCACCGGCCGCAGTGGCGATCACCTTCAGTTCGACGTTCAGATCGGCAATGGCGTCAGCTATCAGGTGGACGTGAACACGCAATCGGAGAATGGGACTGCGGTCGAGCTCTACGTTGCCGTCGAGGATCTTCAGCCGGTCGGTTCGAATCCGAGCGAGCCATTCGGGCCGCCGACGTATGGCGTGTTTCTCAATGCACAGTTGAGCTACGCGGCGATCGGGCTCACCGACGATGATTTCGCTCCTGTCTCCGACACGCGCCTCGACAGCCAGTTGGAAGCTGCGCTCAATCAGGCAACGTTCGTCGCGGTGTATGGCCAGATCTTCGATGATGGCGGACCCAACGGCAAAGGCATCCACGAGACACACTACACAGGAAAACCGAATCAGGATGGAGCGGTTGCGATCTATGCGGTTGATGTAGCGAGCGGCAAGCCGACGCGGACGTGGTTCTACTTCAAATTTCAAGAGGATCACATCGGGAGTTAGCGAGTCAGTGGATGTCGGCGGATTGAATTAACGGGGATGGGCGCTTTTTGGCGGCGTTGCTTGATTCATAGCGCTTAATTGGCGCAATTTGGGGCCACAGTTTCTGTGTGACTGTGAAACTGTGGCGCCTCGCGGGACTGATGCTGTGGGAGTTGCGTCCACTTTTTCACAGCTCCACAGTTTCACAGGGATTTTTTGCGCTGTTAG
>DATHNJ010000214.1:0-13286 GCA_035486155.1 Occallatibacter sp.
AAGGCCGACGGCGCAGAGAAATTCAAGCCGCTCGGCGATTTCGCGACGGATGCGCTCGGCGATGAGGGCTTCGCGCGCGTTGAACTGGAGGTTGATGGCCGCAGAGAGCGCGCGGTTGAGCGGCAGGGCGGTGAAGTCGGCGATGGAGAGGCCGCCAATTTTGACGGCGAGCGACTCGGGGCGCAGGCGTTTGCCGCGGCAAACGGGGCAGGGCGTGGCGGACATGTAGCTCATCATGTACTCGCGATAGCCTTCGCTGCGCGCTTCTTCGACGGAGTCGCGCAGGTAGGCGAGGATGCCATGGAAGCCGGTGCGCGGGGCTTCGCCTTTGGGCGGCCCATAGACGAGGATGTGTTGCTGCTTGGGCGGCAGGTCCTCGAACGGGGTCTTGAGGTTGATTTTGTAGCGGTCGGCGGCCAGCTGAAGAAGCTTGAGCAGATACTGCGAGGACGAGCCGGGGCCAAGTCCGCCGTCGAGCAGGGGCTTGGACCAGTCGGTGATGACCTTGGCGGGGTCGAAGTCGTAGAGGGAGCCGAGGCCGTGGCATTCGGGGCAGGCGCCGAAGGTGGAGTTGAAGGAGAAGCTGCGCGGTTCGAGCTTGGGCACGTCGAGGCCGCAGTCGGGGCAGGCCATCGAGGAGGAAAAGAGCTGCTCTTCGGGCTTCTTGTCGCTGGAGGATGCGGCTGAGGAGACCAGGACGAGGCCGTTGGCCAGCTGGAGGGCTTTGCTTACGGCGGCTTCGAGGCGTTTTTCTACGGAGGGTTTGGATGAGGATGATTTGGAATCTGGTGCTCCAGCTTTCTTGCTTTCCCAGGTCTCGTTGAGACCTGGGGCGCCCAGGCTTTTGGGCGATGCTGCTGCGGGCACATCGGATGACTTCAGGATGACGCGGTCGACGATGGCTTCTATGGTGTGGTTCTTGCGTTTGTCGAGGGCGGGCGGCTCGGCGAGGTCGATGATTTCGCCGTCGACGCGGGCGCGAAAGCCTTGCTGGTCGAGCTGATCGAGCAGGTCTTTGAACTCGCCTTTGCGGCCACGGACGATGGGGGCCATGATGGTGACGCGCTCGCCGGTTCCGAAGTCCAGAATGCGCTGAACGATCTGCTCGGCGGTCTGGCGGGCGATGGGGCGGCCGCAGTTGGGGCAGTGGGGCGTGCCGATGGAGGCATAGAGCAGGCGCAGATAGTCGTATATCTCGGTGATGGTGCCGACGGTGGAGCGGGGGCTGCGGCTGGTGGTCTTCTGCTCGATGGAGATGGCCGGACTGAGCCCTTCGATGGAGTCGACGTCGGGCCGTTCAATCTGGTCCAAAAACTGGCGCGCGTAGGCCGAGAGGGTTTCGACGTAGCGGCGCTGGCCCTCGGCGTAGATAGTGTCGAAGGCGAGCGAGCTTTTGCCGGAGCCGGACAGGCCGGTGACGACGGTAAGCGTGTTGCGCGGGATGCGGACACTGATGTCGCGCAGATTGTGCTGGCGCGCGCCGCGCACCGAGATGTGCGTAATGGACATGGTTAGACGAAACAGGTATTGGGCAAGTGTGAAGCTGCGGCGTCAACAGGGGCCGCACGAAAATGTTCAGGAGATTGCATCTCAATGATTATCAGGGATGATCAGACCGGTTTCCGCCAAGGCCGGCAAGATGATCCGCTCGTTTTGGGAAGGCCAGACCAGATTGGGTCCGCCAAACTTTGGTTTTTAGCTGCCGAGAAACTGCTTTACCGAAATACAACACCCTGGAGGTATTCTATTTGCCAATAGAAACAAGGGTCAACGCGGCCGATATATCTGCGACAATCTCATGGATCGGTTTGCGTATTGTGTTGAGTCTTGCTTTAAAGCGCGACAGAACGACGCGAATGTAGTGCAAAATTTGTGCAATAGTCTGAAAAGAGATATATGGCGGATTTATTGAATATGGTTATGTTGGTTTGCGCGGCAGTGGGTTCAATGGCGTTCGGCGTTTTGGCGGCTTACGGGATCTTCCGCATCGGGTTCGGCCTGATGAAGCCACAGAGCCAGGCAACGTCGGTCAAGGCGCGACCCGAGACCGCTGGCATCGTCTAGACCTTTCAAGCTTTACAGTTTCATCTCCCGGCGGCGGCGCGTAGATCGCGTAGTTGCATAGCGCTGGTTCGTGATGCTGGTTCCCAAGAGACTTATTGATTTGGCTGGTTGGGTTGCGGCGCAGGCTGCATTTGCGGCTGCTGTTGCCCCGGCTGCTGCTGATTCACGTAGGTGCCTGGCGCGCCGGGGATGAAGCCGGGCCGCATGGCTTGCGGGGGAATGTTGGGCCGCTGGGGCTGCTCGGCCTGCGGCGGAGGCTCGTACTGGGGTTCGGGCGCCACGTCTTCGTCGTTCTCTTCCGGAGCGGGGCGGCTGTTGTTCTGAGCAACGACGCTGGTGTTGCGGGCGCTGAGAATGATCTGGCGCGGCGCGCCTTGCCCCTGATCACCCACCATGACGATGTTGTATCCGGCGCCCTGCAAGAGCTGCGCCAGGACATCGCGCGCCGGAGCGGGTCCATAGGCGCCGAAGATGCGTTCGTCTTTGGCGAGCCCGTCGATGGATGCGCCGGTGGCGGAGGCTACGTCGGTCATGATCTGTTGCAGGCTGGAGTTTGTCGCGTCGATACGGAGCTGCTCTTTGTTCCAGGAGATTTCGGCGGGCTTGGGCTGATCGTTGATGGGCCAGTCCGGCGCGGGCGGAGCAGACGCCGCAGCTTGCGCGTGCAACGGCTCGGGAGGATGGGATTGTCCGGACCTCTTGGGTGTTTGGCTGGGCGTCTGGGCGGCGAGCAGGGTGGACGCGAGTAAGGCCAGGGTCAAAGCAGCTGTGGATCCGAAGCGAAAGCGCGAGGCCTGCGGAAGGGTGAATCGACGCTGGATCGGATCAAGCATGGGAATCGACTCCCGAGGGCCGATGCGGGTTCGCTCGCCTTGCGCCCTGCATACTAGACTAACAGTGGCCCGAAGACGCTCGCAAAGAGTTCTTTGGTTCTGTTTCGAGTCAGTCCTGAGGCAACTTCTCGGGCAAGGGGAAAAATGTTCCGCATGCGTCTCAGCGCGCGAGGATGGATGGCGGCGTTGATGTTGTTTACGCCGCTGACGAGTTTTGCCGTTACCTGCACAACGCAGGGGGAGTTGCAGCCGCAGGATCGCAACGCCCTGGCAGGTTTTGGCCAGAGGCTGACGGACGCGATTGTGCAGCAGGATTACTCAACGCTGCAGGCGCAACTGCTGCCGGCGATCCAAGGACAGTGGAACGGGATTCGCGGCGAGGTGGAGCTTGGCGCGCCGCTGTTGAAGGGCGGACACGCAGAGTTGCAGAACATCTATCTTCTGGATGCCTCCACGCAGACGGAGACGACGGACGATCAGTTTTTCTGTTCGAATGCGAGCGGCTCAATGACCGTGACGATCAGCATGCATGCGCTGCCTCCGGGGAAGTATGCGGTGATCCTGGCGAGTGCGGCTGGGGCGCCGCTGGGCGGGCAGATTGGATTGATTGCGGTGTGGGATCCGACGGGAGCTCCGGCGTGGAAGCTGGGCGGCGTGTCGGTGCGGCAGGGCGAGATCGATGGCCATGACGGCGTGTGGTACTGGACGCGGGCGCGCAGCCTCGCGACAACGAGCCAGCCATGGAGCGCTTCGTACAGCTACGATCTGGCGCGTTACCTGCTGCTGCCGGTGGATTTCATTTCATCTCCGAACATGGAGAAGCTGGGGCATGAGCAGTCGGAGATCAAGGATGGACCGGGTGGATTTCCGATTTCGTTGAGCGACGGGGCGCGCACGTGGAAGATCGATGGCGTGCGCATCGATACGACGCTGCGGCAGTCGGATTTGAGCGTGACGTATGAGTCGCTGGGGATGGCCGATCCCGCGGCGCAGCGTACGGAGGCGACCGCGGTGTTGAGCGCGGTGGTGAAGGCGCATCCGGAGCTGAAGGGAAATTTTCATGGCATGTGGGCCGTGGCGTCGAAAGATGGAAAGCTGACGCCGGTGATGGAATTGCCGATGGCTCAAATACCTTAACGGCAGTGGTCAGTAGACAGTGGTCAGTTGTCAGGGAAAAGCAATGGATGAGTTGATTGATCTGCGATCGGATACTGTGACGCGGCCTACGCCGGAGATGCGCGCGGCGATGGCTGCGGCGGAAGTGGGCGATGACGTCTACGGCGAAGATCCGACGGTGAATCTTTTGGAGAAGCGCGCCGCGGAGATCTTTGGGCGCGAGGCTGCGCTCTTTGTGCCTACGGGGACGATGGGCAATCAGATCGGGATTCGGCTGCATACGGAGCCAGGGCAGGAAGTGATCTGCGAATCGCGCTCGCACATTCTCGATTGGGAGATGGCGAGCATTGCGGTGTTTTCCGGATGCGTGGTTCGCGCGGTGGCTACGCCGAGCGGGACGCTGACGTGGAAAGATATCGAGCCAGTGATCTATGGGCGCAGCTCGTTTCGCGCTGCGACGGGATTGATCGAGATCGAGAACACGGCCAATCTCGCCGGCGGGCGCGTGACGTCGCTGCGGGCGATGGAAGAGATTTGGGCGAACGCGAAAGAGCGGAAGCTCCCGGTGCATCTGGATGGAGCGCGCATTTTTAATGCGGCGACGGCGCTGGGCGTGGATGTGAAGACGCTGACGCGCGGATTCGACACCGTGATGTTTTGTTTGTCGAAAGCGCTCTGCGCGCCGGTGGGATCGATGCTGGTGGGGTCGGCGGAGCTCATGGAGCGTGCGCACGTCTATCGCAAGGGGATGGGCGGAGGCATGCGGCAGGCGGGCGTGCTGGCGGCCGCGGGACTCATTGCGTTGGAAGAGATGCCGAAGCGATTGCACGAAGATCATGCCAACGCGAAGCTGCTGGCCGAAGCGCTGGCGCATATCGATGGCATCGTCATCGATCCCGAGACCGTGGAGACGAACATTGTGATCTTCCGGGTTGCGGAGGGAATCAGCGCGGCGGACGTAGTTGCGCGACTGAAACGGCGCGGGATTCTTATCAGCACGGTGGGGCCGGATGCGATTCGGCTGGTGACGCATCACGACGTGAGCCGGGGCGCGTGCATTACGGCGGTAGAGGCGCTGACGGAAGAGATTCCGGTTGCCGCTCCTGTGAAAAAGTAACGTTGTCTTTCTGTAGGTTGGGCGTGGACAATGGGCCGCGGGCGCAACTTTTGCGCTCAATTCCGGTTCAAACTGAGCAAGGAGCCGGACAGCATGGGCTCCAGTAGAAATTCAACGTAGAAGGAGTTTTCGACTGTGAAGAAGATTGCACTTGCAGCTCTGTTTGCGTTCACTCTGCTACCCGCCGCCTCAAATGCCCAGGTGTATGTCAACGTAAGGCCACCTGAGCCAATTCACGAGCACTACGGACGTCCGCCGCATGAGGGATGGGTTTGGCAGCCCGGCTATCATGCCTGGGACGGCCATCGTTATGCATGGCACGCAGGCGTTTGGGCGGAGCCGCCCCGTCCGCACGCGGTGTGGGTGCCTCATCACTGGGAGCATCGCCACGGCGGATATGTGCTGGTGGAAGGACACTGGCGGTAAAGAAAATCGAACAGAATGGCGTTCGAAGAGGGCGGCCTTCGCGGCCGCCTTTTTCATTGCTCCGCGAAGGTTGTTTCGTAGAGAGAGATTTGGTTGCGGCCGAGGCGTTTTGAGCGATAGAGCGCCAGGTCGGCGTGACGCAAAAGAAGATCGCAAGCTTCGCCATCGGTTGGGAAGAAAGCCATACCGATGGAGATGGTGAAGTCCGAATAGGTCTGGCTGTCAAAGGGAACGGTGAGTTTTTCGACGGCGGTGCGCAGGCTCTCGGCCCGGGCGTAGGCGCCGTCGGCGGTGGTGTCGGGGAGAATGAGGGTGAACTCTTCGCCGCCATACCGACACGCGATGTCTTCGGCGCGAACGCCGGTTTTGAAGATGTCGGCGATGGCTTGCAGCGCGGCGTCTCCGGCGAGATGGCCGTAGGCGTCATTGAAGCGCTTGAAGTGGTCGACGTCGATCATCAGCACGGCGAGGGTCTGTTTGCGGCGCATCGCCCGGGCGAGTTCGCGCTCCATTGACATTTGCATGAAATGCCGATTGAAGAGGCCGGTGAGGGGATCGCGGATAGATTGGTTCTCGAGCTTGTTCTGCAGATTCAGAGTGGCGACGGCCATTCCGATGATCTGCACGAGCTGCGTGACGCCGTCGGCGCGATGCTGCACGGACCGAATGACTGCATCGTTTTCGCATTGGACGAAGAGAATGCCCAGCGTATCGCCGTGCGCCGCGATGGGTTGACAGAGATAGCAGGCCGGAGCGCTCTCGATGAAGTGAGTGCAGTCGATCTCGGAAAGGCCGGGCAAGCGCCAGCGCGCCTGACCGGAACGCAGGCCACAGCAGGCCTCAGGGGGACTGAAATCCTCAACGGCTACATCGCCCCAGGACCCCACAACTTCGACAACCTGGCGCGAGTTATTGATCATGCAGAGGCAGCCCGCGGCGCCGGGCAGAAGACGGGAGAGCGCGGTTGCGGAGACCTGGTAGACCTGCTTGAGATCAACAGCGAGCTGGATCTCGTCGCGCGCGGCTGTCAGAAGCGAAGACTCATGCGCACGATCCTGGAGCGCCTGGATATTTTGTGCGAGGCGTTCGTTGGTGACCTCTGTCTGTTTGTTGCTTCTTTGGCGTTGGATGGCGTCGCGCATGAGGAAGCCGAAGAGCACAAGCAGAGTGACGAGAGACAGAGCGACAAAAGCGATTTCAGTCAGGATGGAGGCGAAAGAGCTTCGCTGCGAGCCCTGGTTGCGCTGGTTCAGCAACATCTGCTCTTCATCGGTCATGAAGCCGATGGTTTGCTGGCACTGCTGAATGGCCATTTCCGGGGGGCGCGAATGCGGCTGATAGTCATTAAATATTTTCTTCAGCGTTGCCGCGCACGCCGAGAGGTTTTCGACGTTCGCATCCTGGGTTCGGTTGTCCGCAACGAGGATGCGCAGGTGGGAGGCAGTCGTATTCAGCAGAACGACGGCGGTCTGTGCGCGGTTGAGTTGTTCTTCATCGCCGGTGAGCAGATAGAGGCGAGCACGATACTCCACACGCTCGGTGAGAAGCGAAGCGCGCTGCAGAGAGCTGAGCACTTCTTCTGTGTGCTCGACCCATTGATTGGCGGCAATCAGTTTTTCGGTGGTGTTGTAGACCAGCGCGCCCGCGATGAGCGTGAAGAGAACAGCCCCGCACGCGGCTGCGATGAGCATTGCTACGGGGGATCGTGAGCCGTTGAACTGTCGTCGTCGAAAGGGACTCAGCATCAGGTCGGGGGAACGATGAAAGGCCTTGTTTGCAAAGACGATGTTACCTGAGCTGAAGTTGGTTTTCAGCTGCTTTCGTTTAGCCAGAAGTAATGTAGGGCGGCGCGGCAAGCGGGCGCAATTGTCCTCTTTGGTTGCCGACTGGAGTGGAATTCCGTTTGAGGTATTGGCTGATAAATAATTGATCTTAAATGTGTTGACGTATGCACGGCGCCGGCGAGCTAAACTTCGACCGCCGGCGCTGTGGAGATTTAGCTGATTTCGATCACGTCGTCGCTGGGCGGCGCCGCTGCGGCCACATGCTGTATGGACGCCTCATCACTGGTAGATTGTCACGGGCGGATAGGTGCTGGTGGTAGGACACTGGCCGTAGAGAGAATTTCAGTCACGAAAGAAAAGCAGGACCTGGCGTCCCGCTTCTCTTTCGTTTGGGTGCGAATTTTAGGAGTTACAAAGTCTTTCGATAGACGACGAAGCCGGACTTATCCGCAACTTTGTCATATAGCTCCATGGCCGTCGCATTTGTTTGGTGGGTCAACCAATAAACGCGGCTGCATCCCGCATCTTTTGCGCGCCGATAGACTTCGCCGATCAGCGCGCGACCCACGCCTTTGCCTCTCGCCGCTTCTTTGGTGAACAGGTCCTGAAGATAACAAACTGGCGCAATGGAAATGGTGCTGCGGTGAAAGAGGAAGTGGACAAGGCCGAGTAACTGACCGTCTTGCTCCGCGACGATTGCGTAAACAGGCTCGTAGCTATCAAAAAAACGAGACCAGGTCATCTTAGTTACTGCTTCAGGCAGGGCTGTGTCATCCTTGCGTCCGTAGAAGGCGTTATAGTTAGCTATCCCAGAGCGGCTTCCACCGATCAAAATCGCCGGTTTGAACGTCGCGGATCATCATCATCTCGCCCAATTTTTGGGTCCTTATCCGTGGCTCACTTAACAGGCTTCAATGAAGCCAAAGTCTCGACGAAACTCAGCTCGGCGTTCCTCATCTCCGGCTTGGATTCGCCGAAGACGGTTAGCTCCACCGCAGGTGGTTAGCTGATTTCGATCACGTCGTTGCTGGCGGCGGCTGTGGCTTTGGCCTGCTCCATGAGCTTTTCAGCGATGCTGAAGAACGGCGCAGCCTGCGGGCTCTTGGGGCCGGCGAGGGTGACGGGCAGACCGCGGTCGCCGCCTTCGCGAATCGATGGGATGAGCTCGATCGAGCCGAGGAAGGGGATGTTGAACTGCTTGGCTGTGCGCTCGGCGCCGCCTTTGGAAAAGATGTCGATCTCGTGATGGCAGTGCGGGCAGGTGAAGTGGCTCATGTTTTCGACGATGCCGAGGACTTCGACGTTGACCTGCGCGAACATCTCGAGGGCCTTGCGCGCATCCTGCAGGCTGACGTCGCTGGGCGTGCTGACGACGACGGCGCCGGTGAGGGGAACGGTCTGGACGAGGGAGATGACGACGTCGCCGGTGCCAGGAGGCAGATCGATGAGCAGGTAATCGAGCTCGCCCCAGTCCACTTGCTGGAGAAACTGGCGGATGATCTGGTGGAGCATGGGGCCGCGCATGACCATGGGCTTGTCGCCGGGCGAGATGTAGCCAATAGAGATGGTCTTGAGGCCGTGCGCGGGATTGGGCTGAATCTGATTGTCGGCGCCAACCATGGGTTGCTGCGTGGAGCCCATCATGGTGGGGACGTTGGGGCCGTAGATGTCGGCGTCGATGAGGCCGACGCGCTGGCCCATCTTGGAGAGCGCGATGGCGAGGTTGACGGCGACGGTGGTTTTGCCCACGCCGCCTTTGCCGGAGCCGACAGCGATGATCTTGGAGACGCCGGGCAGAGCCACGGGCGCGGGCGTTGCGTGCGAATGAGCCATTGATTCCTCCTGATGTGAAGCGCCGATTCGTGCAGGAATCATGCGGGCTTCGCGATGGTTCGACCGGCCGGGGTTGTGAGGCTGTCCGGCGTGTGGCCTGGTTTGATTTTACTCGCTTGGTGTTGACGGTTCCGGTGAGCGTCGTGCTTTCCCACCCTTGCTTCGCAAGGATGGGGCGCCCAACGATGAATGTCATGCTCTGACGTTTCGCGCTTTCCCATGTCTCAAAATCGAGACATGGGGCACCCATTTTTATGCTGACTAATGCTTTGAGGAGCGCCCTGACACAAGATTGATGTGCGCGATGAATACTAGTCGGCGCTGTGGGTTTGTGCGGCGATGGCGGCTTTGGCTTGTTTGCGGCGGGCGGCTTCGGCTTCGCGATACTCGCGGCGGCGTTGGGCGTCTTCGTAGCGGCGCATTTCGGTGGGGGTTTCGGGCTGAACGGCGGGAACTTTTTGGCGGGCGCCGCTTTTGTCGATGGCGACGAAGACCAGGTAGGCGCTGGCGACGTGGAGCATGGAGCCGGTCTGCGGATGCTCGACCCAGACTTTGACGCCGACTTCGACCGAGGCGTTAAAGGCTCGGTTGACGCTGGACTTGAGGATGAGCAGATCTCCGACGTGGACCGGCTGGATGAAGTCGATGTGATCCATGGCGGCGGTGACGACGTGGGTGCGGGTGTGACGGTAGGCGGCCATGGCGCCGGTGAGGTCGATGAAGTGCATGAGCCGGCCGCCGAGCAGATTGCCGAGCGTATTAGCGTCGTTGGGCAGAATAATTTCAGTCATTTCCGACTGGGTGCTGGCGACCGTACGGACGATCGGATGCGGTGGTGTGGAACTCGTCACAGGCTTACTCCATTCGTTCACCGTCGTTTGACCAAACCTTCGCTACAATGTGGAGAGCGGCTGCCGGTCTCACGGGGAACTGTTTTCAGTTTCGGCAATCGCCTGCCTTTTACGCAAATCAGGGAAACTCGACATATATATGAGCAGCACAGACAAGATTGCTGGATTGCGCGAGATTCTCGCGCTTGATGCGAAGAACAGCTTCGCCCGCTACGGCATCGCCATGGAGCTGGCTGGGCACGGCGCTACGGACGAGGCGCTGCGGGAGTTTGACGCGCTGCTGGCCAACGATCCGGACTATACGGCGGCTTACTTCATGTCGGCGCAGACGCTGTCCAATGCGGGACGGACGCGGGAAGCGGTGGAGCGGCTGAAGGGCGGTATCAGCTGCGCCGCGCGAACGGGAAATCGCCATGCTCTCAGCGAGATGCAGGCAATGCTTGATGAATTGGATCGATAAATATCCATACAATGCTTCGATTGGCGCAATAAAACCCGTGACGGTATCGTTTCCAGGTCTTGTGTTTTGCATCCATCGGCATTCAGATCACGTCTATACTGGTTGATATGCCGAAATACTCCATCGTTGTCCCCTTTCATAACGAAGAGGAGAACGTAACCGTTCTTTATGCCCGCCTGAAACAGGTGATGGAACAGGTGGGGCACAGTTTCGAGCTGGTCCTGGTGGACGACGGCTCGAGCGATCGCACCTACAAGTTGCTGGAAGAGATCGCCGCGGTCGACAGCCGCGTGTTGGTGGTGAAGTTACGCCGCAACTTTGGACAGACGTCTGCGCTGGCGGCCGGGTTCGATCACGCCTCGGGCGATTTCATCTTCGCCATGGACGGCGATCTGCAGCACGATCCGAACGAAATCCCGAATTTTATCGAGAAGCTGGAAGAAGGCTACGACGTTGTTTCGGGATGGCGCAAAGAGCGCATTGATAACTACGTGATGCGGCGCTTTCCTTCGCGCTGCGCCAACTGGCTGATGGCGAAGTTGTCGGGCGTGGACATTCATGATTTTGGCACCACATTCAAGGCGTATCGCCGCGAAGTGATCACGAACATTCCGCTGTATGGCGAGATGCACCGGTTTATTCCGGCGCTGGCGAGCTGGTATGGCGCGTCGATCTGCGAGATTCCGATTCGCAATGTGAACCGCGAGCGCGGCAAGAGCCACTATGGGATCGGCCGGACATTTCGGGTCTTCTTCGATCTGCTGACGATCCGGTTCCTGCTGAAGTACATGAGCCGGCCGCTGCATTTCTTCGGCAGCTTTGGGGCGTTGGGAATTCTGGCGGGCGGCATCATCTCGACGCTGCTGCTGGCGCTGAAGATTGTGAACCCGCATCAGAACGTGATGGACCAGCATGGGCCGCTGTTTGTGATCGCGGGCGTGTTGATGTTGGCTGGAATCCAGATGCTGGCGATCGGGCTGCTGGGCGAGTTGCAGGTGCGTCACTACTACACGACGCAGCAGCGTGTGCCTTATGCGATTGACCGGCTGGTGCGGCTGCGCGCGCCGGAAGAGCCGAGCATGTTGTCGGATCGTGACCAGTCTTTCTGAAGCTGCCGATCCTAGAGCAGCGCAGATAGCCTGATCTTTGCCCTATCACTCCTTGCGTCACTTCGTACATGGCCCGAGAAGACTTCCAAGCGTCGGCGGCTTCCCAGCCGCCTTTTCGCTTGCCGCCATGATATGAGGAGCGCATGAGTCTGATTGCCTCAACCGATCCGGATCGCGCATGGGAAGAGTATGGCCAGGACGATCCTTATTTCGGAGTGATCACCGATCCTAAATTTCTCAAGTCCAATTTGAACGATGAGGCGATTGAGGAGTTTTTTCAGAGCGGCGAGACGCACGTGGAGCACGTTTGCGCTACGCTTCGGTCGAAGGTCAAGCCGTCGCTCAAACTGGATAGGGTTTTGGACTATGGGTGCGGAGTTGGCCGGTTAGCCGTTCCGTTTTCCCAGCGCTGTCAAGGCGTGGTTGGAGTCGATGTATCGCAGGCGATGCTCGCGCATGCACAGGAGAATTGCGAGCGGCGCTCCATCAAGAATGCGGAGTTTATTCAGGCGGCCGAGTTGAGTTCGTTATCTCCCGCGAGCTTCGATCTGGTGCACTCCTACATTGTCTTTCAGCACATTCCCGTGGCTCGCGGAGAGCAGATTCTCGGAAATCTTATCGCCTTGCTTGCCGAAGGCGGAGTCGGCGCGATTCATTTCACCTATGCGTTCGATTGGCCGCGGCTCAGCCGGGTTTTTTATGAGATACGAACGCGCTCCGGCGTCGCGCAGTCGATCTTTAATGTCCTGAAAGGGAATCGCTTTTCAAGTCCGCCCATGCAGATGAATATCTATTCGATCAATCGGATTTTGGACATCCTCTATAGCGCCGGTTGTTCGAATATGCATCTCGAGTTTTGCAGCCATTTTGGCTGGCGCGGCGTGATGGTCTATTTCGAAAAAATCTCGGTTGCGCCTTCGGTGAATCCCTGCATGTTCGTTCCCAACGAGTGAAGGCCTGGTCGCGATCGCCCTCGACTGGATGTCACAGTTCTCGATGTCAACAGTGAGATTGTGCGATTGATGCTTGCCCCGGCGCCGGCAAAAGGTGCATTCTTGCCAGTAATGAAAGCCATACAGATTCAAAGCAACGGAGGGCCTGAGGTTCTTCAGCTCGTTGAGTTGGAGATTCCGGAGCCGGGACCGGGACAGGTGTTGATTCGCGTCGAAGCCGTCGGCGTGAACTACATCGAGATCTACTTTCGCAAGGGAACCTATAAGGCGACGCTGCCTTTGACGTTGGGGACGGAAGCGGCCGGCACCGTGGAGAAGCTTGGCCATGGCGTGACGGGATTTGAAGAGGGCGATTCGGTTGCGTCTGTGAGCGTGATGGGCAGTTATGCGGAGTATGCGCTTGTTCCGGCGGAGAAGCTGGTCAAGGTCCCTTCGCGGCTGAGCCCGGAGCAAGCGGCTGCGGCGATGATGCAGGGGATGACGGCGCACTATCTTGCGTACTCGACCTATGAGTTGAAGGCCGGCGACACGGCGCTGGTGCATGCAGGCGCGGGCGGCGTTGGGTTGTTGTTGACGCAGATTGCGGCTCGGCTCGGCGCAAAGGTCATCACGACGGTGTCGACGAAAGATAAAGCGGATCTGTCGCGCGAGGCTGGCGCGAAGGAAGTGATTCTCTATACCGAGCAGGATTTTGAGGCCGAGGTGAAGCGGATCACGAACGGCAAGGGCGTGGACGTGGT
>DATHNJ010000215.1:0-21978 GCA_035486155.1 Occallatibacter sp.
ACAGCGCCTTGCGCACATTCGCGAAAATCTGCGCACGCCCGAACTGCGCGACGAATTCGAAACCGCCAATCGCTTTCGCAAAGAGTAGCGCACGCCAACGAGGGCCCAATGAATCTTCAAGAGCAGTTCGGCCAGATCGATATCTATGTCTTCGATCAGATCCTGCGCGGCAATATCGCTCCAGGCATGCGTGTGCTCGAAGCCGGATGCGGGTACGGGCGCAACCTGGTCCATCTGCTGCGTGAGGGGTACGAGCTCTTCGCCGTCGATCGCGACGCGGACGCCGTAGAGCATGTGCGCAAGCTGTCGGAGTCACTCGAAACCGGATTGCCCGCGGATAACTTCCAGGTTGCTCCGGTAGAGCAGATGCCCTTTCCCGATGAGTTTGTGGATGTGGTGATCTGCAGCGCGGTCCTGCACTTTGCCCGGGACGCGCGGCATTTTCTCGCCATGTTGAAAGATCTGTGGCGGGTGTTGCGACCCGGCGGAATGCTGTTCTGCCGGCTAGGTTCGCGCATTGGAATGGACTTCGAGTCCGTGCGGCCGAATATCTACGTGACCGGCGATGGTTCAGAATGGTTCCTGGTGGACGAAAAGATGCTGCTGCGACTCACCGATGAGCTCAACGGCGTCATGGTCGATCCGCTGAAGACGACGATTGTCCAGGATTATCGTTGCATGACGACGTGGGTGCTACGGAAACGCCGAGGCTAGGGTTGCGCTGGATCTACTGAGGAACCACTTCGTTGACCGGATCAAGCACGTTGAATCCCTCGGTCCTGGCCACATCGAGAAGATTCGATGAGGCCGAAACAAAGATGATCTCCGTCCCCTGAAACATCTCGCGCGCCACAATCGCAGCGCCAAGCTGAAGGGCGTCCGGCCAGCGCAGCTCTGCGCGATCGATGAGTTGGCGCGCCGCTTCCAAAACTGCCGGATTCAGTGGCTCTTGGACCATGCGTGCGGCTTCGATGCGCAGAATCTCCAGGGCCGCGTTGGCGTCTTCGCTGCTGATGCCGCCGGCTCGCGCCCGGCGACGAATCGCCGAATAAACCTCCAGCGGGGCCGAAGCCGCGATCAGCTTGCGGTTGTCCTCCACCGACTCCATCAAGCGGATCATCGCGTCGGTGCCCGGCTCCTGCACAAACAGCTTGGCGAAGGCCGTCGATTCGAGAAAGTAGCAGCTCACAGAACGCCGCGCTCTTCTTCCAGGACTTCGACGACAGAGCCCCCGCTCACTGCAACCGGATGGAAGCGCTGCGCTTCGTCAGGAATATTTGCTTCGGCGCGGTTCAGACGAATGGTTGTGGTCGGATACGCCGGCGTCTTGGGGTTGGCGATCTTGCTGGTCAGTACAACTCCGCGCTGGATCGCTTCGGCAAGCACTGCCTGGCGGGACTCGGGATGCTGATTCCAGCGATAAGTCTTGCGCGGAAGGAATGAGTCGCGGAACCACTTCAGCGCGATGAAAGCATGTCCGCCCCGTTCCGCCTCGGCCAGCGCCGCGCACAGCTCTTTCACGCGCGCATCCAGGTCGGCGGGAATCATCGGCGGTTGAGGATCTTCTTCGGCGTCGAATGCGTGGTCCACGACGGCCCGGGGGGCGCGCAGCTCTCGCGCTACGGCGTCGTCCGTACGCTCGAAGTAGATGCGAACCTCATCCTCTTCTGGAGACCAGGTCTCAGCCGATGCATTGCGCCGCTTGCTACGCCCACTTTCGCTACATAATTCCACAATCGCCTGATACCCCGGAGGCGCGAGAAACCGCAGCGCCCGAGCCAGACCTGGATCCTGTGAGAACGCCAACTCCCCTAGTGCCTCTTCGATAATCTCTTCTGCGTCAGGGATCGTTAGGTTGCTGACGTCTATGCTGCCTTGCGCAGCTCTTGTGGCTCTCATCTCTTGGCTTCTCCCTATAGCGTCCTCTTTAGCGCTGCTTGAAAAGCAGTCTTGCGTCGTCTTGAAACTCTTGCTCCAGAATATGTTAGCCACGCTAACGCAGATGCCGGATGCTGGCAAGCAGAATCCGGATGAGGCTCTCCCTCATGAGCGTTCAATGCATCCTGGCGTTTGGCAGCATGGGAGGACCTTCCCCATCAGTCCTCAATAAATCGACTGCCCGAATCCAATTCTCTTTGAACCTTAAAAAGGATTTCGAGAAGATCTAGCTAGTGATTCCCGGAGCTAATTGCGTCCTAGTGTAAATGATAATAATACGATTCTTAGCGAATGCTACGGTGAATCGCCGCCCGATCTGGGTCCGGAACGACAGTAACGGGCGCCACTCTGATACGCAGGCATAATTCCCACCAAAAGCGCATCTCCGTACAATAGATCCATGCGGCGCTTGTTGTTGGCACTCCTGTTCTGTTTCTCCGGACTGCGATTGAGCGGTCAGGCCTTCGATCTGTTTGGCCCCAAGGTCGACGTTCACGTCAAACGCGATAAGGTGACTCTGCCCATCGGCCAGGTTCCGAACCTGCTTCCCGGCGATCGCCTGTGGGTCCATCCGGACTTCCCCGACAGCCAGTCCACCCACTATGTCCTGGTGGTCGTCTTTCTGCGTGGCGTCACCAATCCACCGCCGAATGAATGGTTTACGCGGGTCGAGACCTGGGATCGCAAGGTTCGGGAAGAGGGTGTCTTCGTTACCGTCCCTAATGAAGCGCAGCAAGCGATCCTCTTTCTCGCGCCCGAGACGGGCGGTGACTTCAGTACACTGCGCAACACCGTTCGCGGACGCCCCGGCATGTTCGTCCGCGCGGCGCAGGATCTGCAAGCGGCGAGCTGGGACCGGATGCGCCTCGACGCCTACCTGGCCGAGATCAAGATCACTTCGCAGACCGACCCAAATTCTTTGAAGGAGCGCGCCGAGATTTCCGCCCGCAGCCTGGGAATCAAAGTCAACCAGGATTGCTTCGACAAGCCGATCGATCAGCAAGGCGCCTGCCTCACGCAGCACACCGAGGGGCTGGTGCTCGATGACGCCAACACGCAGAGCCGCGTGGAGCAGTTGACCGGGGGATCGACCGGCGATCTGATGAATCAGCTCAGCTATTCCAACATGGCAGGCGCCGGCGCCTACAGTCCATATGTCGGCGCCATCGTCGACACGGCGCGCATTCTCTCTTCTCTCCACACAGCTCACTATCAGTACATTCCGGCGCTTGCTCTCTCCACCGAAGACACGCTGAACCTTCGCCTCAGCGTTCCTCCGTCGTTTCGCGACCCGAAGTCAGTGGTGGTTGTGGCGTTGCCTCCAGTTGGGCCGCCCCATCTCCCGCCGCTGCATCCAGTGGACCTGAAAGCGTCCTTTTGCGCACAGAAACCGGATCTGGTTCTTCCGGCCGAAGGCGCCCCGCTGGTCCTTGCCACGCAGCTCGCCCACGATCTAACTCTCCACGTTGAGAACAAAGGCGGCAAGGCAGTCGACCTTCCCCTGAAGGCCGACGCCGGCGAGGGCGGTCTCGCGCTGCTGAAGCCTGCGCCATTGTTTTCAACTGGCGATGTCACCGCGGAGGTTCGTGGCAAATGGGGCTTCGACGAGTGGATCGGGCCGACCTATCACCTGCACTCCGCGCAACAGGGTAAGTGGAGTCTGGCTTCGGGCGATCAATCGGCGCTGGTCGTCGGCCGCGAGGACACGCTCCATCTGCAAGGCGACAGCACCCTGTGCGTCGACAAGGTTGAACAGCTCGCTTCGAGCGGCAATGCGTTGCCCCTTACCTGGAAATCTCCGAAGCCGGACAGCCTCGTGGTCTCTGTGCCCATGACCGACGCGGCGCCCGGCCCGGTCAAAGTCGAGATTCAGCAGTTCGGACTAGAAAAACCCGACATCCTGAAGCTGAATGCTTATGCTGAAGCAGCATCTCTCGATCGGCTATCGCTCAGCGCCGGCGATTCAGCGGCGGTTCTTACCGGAACGCGGCTCGACGAGGTCGCCAAGGTCTCGCTCAACGGCGTCACCTGGTCTCCCGTGATGCTAAGCCGCGTGCAGGATACTGACCGGCTTGCCCTGCATACCGACGGATCAACGGCAGCCATTGAGCTCGGTACAGGCGCCACAGCCAAAGTCGAGCTGCGCGACGGGCGCGATCTCAAGGTGCACGTCGCCGTGTCGCCCGCGCGTCCACAAATCTCCCTGCTGAGCAAAGGCTCGCAGGACGACGCCGATGGCGCAGCCGCAACCTCCCCTGCTCCGGTCCAGTTCGGAAGCCAGGACGATCTGCCCGTTGAAAAGAAGCTCATGTTCTTCCTCAAATCCAAGGCGCCAGTAAGCTTCCCACGGGACGAAAAGATTGAGGTCGCCGCCGTCGACGGCAGCTTTCATACCGCGCTGTCGCTGTCCGATGGGAGCCTGCTGCTCGAGGATGCGAACACCGCGCTCGGCGTCGTCCAGCCGCTTGCTCGCTTCGGCCCTTCAGCGTTTGGTCCGGTCGAAGCGCGCCCCGTCTCCGCCGATGGCGTCACCGGAGACTGGCTGCCGCTCGGCACACTCGTACGGCTGCCGGGCTTCAAGGAGCTCCGCTGCCCGCACGCAGTTGCGAAGCCCTGCACGCTTACCGGCAGCAATCTTTTCCTCGCCACCGCGATCGCCGCAACGCCTGCCTTCGACGATCCGACCAACGTGCCCCCTGACTTTACTGGAACCCAGCTTGTCGTTCCCCATCCGGCCGGAGGCGCCCTATACCTGAAACTTCGCGACGATCCCTCAACCGTGCAAACACTCACCCTGCCAGTGCTGCCTGCGGTCACTGCGCGCTCAATAGAACCGCCCGCCGAAACTCCGGTTGAACCTGCCCGCCAGCCTAAGCCGGACGCGCCGCCCACGCCCCAATCGTCGTCGCAGACGGCAGCCGCGCCAGCCGGCCTGCAGCCCTGACGCGATAACTGATCCGTTTGAGGGATCTGCATTCAATATCTGTCTTGAACTGCACTCGAAAGATTGCAACAGTCCGTTCACAAAATTTTTCCGCTCCGACAGGAATCAAAAGCCGGGGAAATCGATCCTATGACTATCGGGGCTACCGAACACCGCTCTTAACACGAGTGTGAAGCGATTCTTTTTGCCTCGCCCCAAAATAGAGCCATGCGGCGCGAGATCTCTCCCCTCCTTCGGACATTCGCTTGCTGGAACTGGAAGTGCGCTCTGATGAGCGCCACGGTTCGTTCCCTCGTATACCTCGCGGCTATGGCTAGATCAGGGCCGCACGGGCGTTTCGGCGTAATAGCGGTCGAGATGGCCTACGTCACGCTCACCGCCGGCGTCTACGCCGGAATGCAGCAGCGGGCTCTTGCCGTGCGCTCGCGACTGTTAAGCAATTTCATCATCGCCGTCGGCGTTCCCGGCCTGGCCCAATGTCTGGATTGGCTCGTCCATCGAGCCGTTGGTCCCGCTGCTCCGGCAAAGGCGATTCTGGCGGCAAGCATTTTCACGCTGGTCTCCGCGCTCTTTCACTTGCATGTCATGCGCAGTGGAGTATTTCTCACCGGCCACGCCGGTCGCACTCTGGCGGATGATTTCCGCCGAATTCCCCGCCTCGTTCTCGGCTTTATCCTGCTTCCCTACGAGCTGATCACAGCTTTCGCCAACCGCTTCGAGCGCCCCGCCGAATCCGAAGGCGCACTCTAAGCCAGGCAATTCAGCGGTGAGCGAAGCTAGCGGAGTGATCGGTACAACTAACTCCGCTGACACGCGCGAAGCGCGGCTAACGCAGCTGGCTCCGCTTACCTATTCAAACGTTCTTTACGCCCATTTCAGCGCTTCTCGCAGACGAACCCCAGCGATTTATAATAAAGAGCGATGCCAACCTTTCCTCATGAGATGTTGCGCGAGATATACGAGCAGCCGGAAGCCCTGGCGCGGACCTTCGCTTCGTACCTCGAAAACAAGCAGCTGAAACCCGAAGTTACCCAGAAGCTCGCGAGCTGGGCCAATCCCGCAGGCGAAGTGCTCATCGCAGCCAGCGGTTCAAGCCGCCACAGCGGGCTTGCCGCCGAGGTTCTCCTCGAGGACCTTTGCGGCCTCGCCGTCGACGTCGAGTATTCGAGCGAGTACAGTTGCCGCGGCGGGAACGATCCGCGCAAGCCCGCCGTCATCGTCATCTCGCAGTCCGGCGAAACCTCCGATACGCTCGCCGCCTTGCACGAAGTACGCCAGCGCGGTCAGAAGACTCTCGCCATCACCAACGTGGCCTCGTCCACGATGGCCAGGGAAGCCGATGTCTCCATGCCGCTCGCGGCGGGAGTAGAGAAAGCGATTCCGGCAACCAAGAGCTTCACCTGCCAGCTTGCCGTGCTGTACCTTTTGGGACTGTATGAGGGCGCGCGCCTGGGCCGCATCGATCGCACATCGCTCGATGAAAATATCGCTCGGCTTCTCGCTCTGCCAGCTTCGATCGCCGCACAACTCGACGGCTGGCGCGCGCACATGGAAAGCCTCGCGAAGAAATATTCTTCCGCGAATACGTTTCTCTTTCTAGGCCGCGGCATTCACTACGCCATGGCGCGCGAAGGCGCATTGAAGCTGAAAGAAGCATCCTACGTGCATGCGGAAGGCTACCCCAGCGGCGAGCTCAAGCACGGGCCCAATGCACTGGTAAGCGATCGGGTTCCGCTCGTAGTCCTTGCCACGGTCGATCGCACGCTCGATTCGTCCGTCCTGCGCTACGAAAAGACCCTCCAGCTTCTCGAAGACATGAAGGCGCAGGGCGCGCACGTCATCGGCATCGCCAACGCCGGCGACGAAGCCGTCAAATCTCTCGTCACCGATTGCGTCGAAATCGATCCCACCAGCGAGTACCTACTACCGATCCTCGAAGTCATTCCGCTGCAGCTATTCGCCTACTTCATGGCTCTTGAGCACGGAGTCAACGTCGATCGTCCCCGCAATTTGTCCAAGGCCGTCGTCGAAAAGTAGGATTCAAGTTTGCGTGTAGGATCGACCGATCGACGAAAAAGCATTTCTTGAAAAGTGCATACAATCGATCCTGCCCCTAGAACGTCAAAGGCGTAAGGATCGTCAGATGCAGCAAAAGCCGAAAGCGATCGTATTACTGAGCGGAGGTCTGGACTCCGCGACTGTATTAGCTATCGCCACGCACGCCGGCTACGAAACCTATGCCCTTTCCTTCGCATACGGACAGCGGCACGCATGGGAGTTGGAGTGCGCCCGCAAAATCGCCGCGAGCCTGGGCGCAAAAGACCATCGAACTGCGCAGATCGACCTGCGCATCTTCGGCGGATCGGCGTTAACCGCCGACATCGACGTGCCGAAAAGCCGCTCGCTCGAAGAGATGTCCACGCACATTCCTGTCACCTATGTGCCGGCGCGCAACACGATTTTTCTTTCCTTCGCCCTTGCATGGGCCGAAGTGCTGGGATCAAGCAACATCTTCCTCGGCGTGAACGCGCTGGACTACAGCGGCTATCCAGATTGCCGGCCCGAATTCGTTGCAGCATTCGAGCAACTCGCTAACCTGGCGACAAAAGCCGGCGTCGAAGGCCAGCAGAAGTTGAAAATTCACACGCCACTCATCTCGCTCAGCAAAGCCGAGATCATCCGCAAGGGCATGGAGCTTGGCGTCGACTATAGCCTCACCAGCAGTTGCTACGATCCCTCAGCAGCCGGCGAGCCGTGCGGCGCCTGCGATTCCTGCCTTCTCCGTCAGAAGGGATTTCGCGAGATTGGTCTGACAGACCCGCTTCACTATAGACAAGAGCACTCCCCAATTCGCCCATAAGTCTGATAACCATGAGTTACACCGTCAAAGAGATCTTCTACACGCTGCAAGGCGAAGGTGCGCAGGCAGGCCGAGCAGCAGTCTTCTGCCGTTTCGCCGGCTGTAATCTGTGGTCGGGTCGAGAAGAGGATCGTCCGACAGCGATCTGCCGATTCTGCGACACGGATTTTGTCGGCGTCGGACCCGATGGAGGCAAGTTCGAAGATGCCTCTGCCCTGGCGGACCGCATCGCGCAAACCTGGCTCGCCTCGTCCGCAGCAGGACAGCGCTTCGTTGTCTTTACCGGCGGCGAGCCTCTTCTGCAAGTGGACGAGCCACTAATCGAAGCGCTCCATGCGCAAAACTTCGAAATTGCCGTGGAGACAAACGGGACCATTGCGGCCCCGCGTGGCCTGGACTGGATCTGCGTCAGCCCCAAAGCCGGCGCCAAGCTGGTTCAAACCACCGGCAGCGAGCTCAAGCTGGTTTTTCCGCAAGCGGACGCGATGCCCGAAACATTTCAAAATCTGCCGTTCCGCCATTTCTTTCTTCAGCCCATGGATGGCCCCGATGCAAAAGCCAATACCGACGCGACGATCCGCTATTGTCTAGGCAATCCCATCTGGCGTCTAAGCCTTCAAACTCACAAGCTGGTCGGCATTCGCTGAGCGGCGACGGCGACGCCTGCAGCGCATAACAAGCCCATCGCCCCTGCAACATCCGATGAAATACACAGCTTTTCCTTCGCGTAACTCCAATACGGTCTCCGATTTTTATCGTTGTGTAATAATCTTGATCCGACTCTTTAACAGAGCCGAGATAGCCTGAATCTGCACCCAGCATTTCGACAACTCATCCGTGGCGGAGCGTCTGTCAATGGCCCTGTATGGCCTTCATTGCCATTCAGACTTCACTCCGAATATGTGACGAGAGATAGAGTGTCGCCGATCGTGACTTAGCCGTATCCGTATGATTTCCCGCCACGGATACTCTTCGGCTCAACGCGAAAACCCATGCGGTTTCTCTCAATTCGCGCGAACAATCACAGTTGCAGGTACACGACTTCAGGAGAACAGCGACCTATGTTTCAACATCCCCATCCAGCGCCGCGGAGACATGATTCGTGGCCCTTTATGATCTTTTTTTTGCTCATAGGATTCGCTTTGGCCTCTGTGCAGGGCCATGCGCAAGCCACGCAAGGCGCGATCATCGGCACGGTCAAGGACTCCGGCGGCGCCGTAGTTCCAAACGCCAATGTCACTTTGACCAATGCCGATGAGGGAACCGTTCGGTCCATCAAATCGAACAGCGTCGGAGACTATCGCTTCCTCGACGTGAAGGCGGGCCATTACACGATCGATGTCGAAGCAACTGGCTTCGAGAAATGGACCGCCTCAGGCGTCGTTCTCGAAGTCCGGCAGGAGCTGCGCGTAGACGCGTCGCTCGCCGTAGGTGCGATTCAGCAATCGGTTCGAGTCACGGGCGATAACCTCAGCGCAATTGAGACCGACTCGCCAACCATCAGCGGCACCTTCACCACCGACGATGCGGACAATCTCCCCGTCAACACACGCGCCAGCTTTACCGGCACCAGCGCCGCCAACGTCTTCAGCGCACTCCCTGGTGTCCAGGCAGACGGCGGCGGTCCTGGGAATCCTCCGCAATTCTCGCTGCAAGGCGCTCTGCCATTCGAAGTCGACGTCACAGTCGACGGCGTAACCTCCAAAAGCGCGACGGGCGGAACTTTCATCTACGACTCGTTCCCATCGACCGAGTCGATCTCCGAGATTCGCGCCGATGGCGTGCTGGCCAACGCCGAGTTCGGCGATCCCGGACAGATTGTCGTGACCACCAAAGGCGGGACCAACACGCTGCATGGCACGGCCTTCTGGTACTACCAGAGTTCGGCCTTCGACGCCATCGCCTACACCTTTCCCACCACCGCGACCAAGCCGAGCGTCCATGGCAATACCTTTGGCGGAAGCATCGGCGGCCCGGTTATTTTCCCACATCTCTACAACGGACATAACAAGAGCTTCTTCTTCGGCACGTACGAAGGCTGGCGCCATCCCGCACAGACCACTTTGCTTGAAAAAGTGCCCAGCACGCTGATGAAGCAGGGCGACTTTTCAAAATACAACTCCACAGGATTCACGGGCCTGACCAATCCGTTCACCGGCGGCAGCTTCGGCACAACCGTTCCCTCCGGCGACATCAGTCCAATAGCCCTCAACATACTCAAGCAGTTCTATCCTGATCCCAACATCGGCGATCCCACCGCCTACAACGACGACAGCGTCGCTAACTGGCAGGCCAACGTCGACGACAGCGGCCACTCCGATCAGTTCGACGTCCGCGGCGACCAGTACTTTGGCGCTAATCAGAAGTTCCTGCTGTGGGGCAAATTCACCTGGAAGAACTACCCCACCAGCAGCCCTCAGATGCTCCTGGTCCCATCGAGCCTCAGCAACAGCCAGAACCGCGCGCTGAAGGTGGATACGAACTGGTCCCTCACTCCAAACCTGATCAACGAAGGCGGCTTCGGCTATACCCGATACACTTCGGGCAATAGCAATAGCTTCAATGGCCTGGCTTTCACCAATGCGCAGGGCTGGCAGGGACTGCAGAACCTGTATTACAACGGCATCCCCGAGATGGACTTCAATCACATCAAAAGCTTGAACGCGGATCGCCTCACGAGCCTCACCAAGTCGTTCACCTACGACTACACCGACACCCTGATCTGGACCAAGGCCAGTCACACGATGAAGTTCGGCGGGAACATCCAGCATCTCGAAGCGATCACGCCCCTCGGCTTTAACGGCGCCGATAACTATGGCACCTATCAGTTCAACAACAGCAATAGCGAGGGCTTGTTTACCGGCGTCGACTTCGCCGATTTTCTCATCGGCACTCCCTATCAGACCTTCTACGACGTTGTCCGCCAGGATAACGACGGCCTCTCCACGCACTACCACTTCTTCGCTCAGGATGAGTGGAAGGTCAATCCCAGCCTGACGCTCTCCTACGGCGTTCGCTACGAAATCCACCCCGGCTACTTCGACAAGTTTGGCGACATCGGCAACTTCGATCCCAGCGTGCCCCTGGCCGGCCGCGTGATCTACCCGCAGGGCAAGGAGTCATTGCTCGCGCAAGGCTTCCTCGCCAGCGCCAACGCCTGCGATCCTGACGGTGTCAACGCTACCAACAACGCCACCGTTAACGGCGCGCCCTGCATGCAGGTCGAAGGCAATGGTACGGCGGGCTTCCCAGCAGGCCTCAAGAAATATCCCCATCTGCGCTTCATGCCGCGCTTCGGCTTCGCATATCGTCCTTTCGGTAATGACAAATGGGCGATCCGCGGCGGCTTCGGCATGTACAACATCAATCTGCTCGGCTCCAACTTCTACTCGCTGACCGGAACCGTTCAGGCCTACACGCAGCAGTTCACCAACACCTATAACTCGAACACGCATGCCATCGGCTACCAGTGGCCCGCGATCGACCAGGGTTCGGGCGGCAATGGCTGCACCAACTGCTACGGCAGCGACTACTTCGGCACCGCCAACAGCACCAACTGGAAAGACCCTTACACCGAGCAGTGGAGTCTCGGCGTTGATCATGACTTCGGCTCCGGCTACGCGGCGCGCATCTCTTACATTGGCTCCGAAACCCATCAGCTGGTCTGGGCGCCGGATGAAAATTCCCTGCCGTTCTCCACAACTGTCTCGGCCTTCAACGCGCCCATCAGCTCGCGCTTGTTCCCCAACTGGGGCCGCATCAACGATCGCAAGACCGGCTCCAACGAGAGCTATCAGTCGCTGCAGTTGGAAACCAGCCATCGCCTCCAGAAGGGTCTCGAGTACCACTCGGGCTTCACGTGGGCCAAGGCTCTGGCCGACGACCAGGGACCCAGCGGTTCCGATTCCACATCCGGCGGCGGCAGCAACTTCGCCAGTGAATCCGGAGGCTCGCGCGCTACGTCGATCCTCGATCGGCACGCGGACTTCGGCAATGTTTACGGCACGCGTCGTCTCCGCTGGAACACCACCGCGCTCTACGACCTCCCGTTTGGTCGCGGCAAAATGATCGGCGGATCGATGAATCGCCTCGCTGATCTGGTCGCAGGCGGCTGGCGGCTTTCGTCCATCCTGACTGTGCAAACCGGCCCCTATGAGACGCCTTACTTCCCCGATGGCGAAGGCGATCCCTCCGGAACCGGCTCAGGCCTCGATGGAGAAGCCGGCAACGGCACGGGCAGCTTCGATGGCGGCCACCGCGCGCAACATCCCGATCAGGTCGCGGGCGTCAGCCTCAACCCGAGCGGCAAGAACCGCTACAACTGGATCAACGGCGCGGCCTTCGCCTGCCCCGGCGAGCCAACTTGGACGATTGGCACAAGCTGCACCACCGGCTCAGGATTCAATCCGGCTACGGGCGCAGCGTTAAGCCCAAATCCGCTTCCGATCGGCCGCTTCGGCAATAGCCAGGTCGGTTCGGTGGAAGGCCCTGGACTGGTCAATCTATCGGCAGGTTTGAGCAAGAGCTTCTCGATCACCGAACGGCTCCACGTTCGCTTCGAAGGCACCTTCACCAACGTTCTCAACCACACCAACCTCGGCGATCCAAATATGGACGTCAGCTCGCCCAGCTTCGGCCTGGTTTCATCGAGCGTCGGTTCGGACTTCGGCGGCGCGCGTACCGGCCAGGTAGCCGCCCGCATCGAGTTCTAAAAACCAATGTTCTTCACTTTGGGCGTGGACTTCGGTCCACGCCGTTTTTCTTGGGTCTCTACCAGCCTGCGACTCTCTCTGTTCTAGACTTCATTACACCGATGGACTTCCCATCCCGCGTCCGCTGCGCCGCATTCTGCCTTCTCGCTACGTGCCGCCTACTTGCGCAATCGCCGATCGAGCCACTGCATTTCTGGATCTGGCCTTCGACCATCGCCCAAACCGATCTCGAAAAAGCCATCCATCAGATTCGCGCGTCCGGCATCGAAACCGTCGCCGACCCGGCAACGCAGCCTTGGACGCACATCCTACTCTGGAACAGCGATGACTGGGTTCTTCTGCGCGCCGGCGAAAGCCACGGAGAAGAGCTCGGCTGGACGCTCACAGCAAAGGCCCTCAAGGAACATGTTCCTCCTGGCGCAAAGGTCTGGATCAACCTGCCGCCCTCGCAGCAACTCGGCGGCAAGATCGCACTTCACGAAGAAGGCAGCGGAGTCCACGCGGTAGCAGATTTCACCACCGCCGACTATCTTCTCGTCAGCGCGCTGACCCCCGACGGCCCTGCGTGGGCCTGGTATCGCAAGGCCGCATTCGAGCAGGGCGCACATGTTCTCAACGCGCCCACGAGCCCACCGACGAGTTCAGCTCGCTGCGAACCCGCTGCGCAATATCCCGTGCGCACCGCGTGGGTTTCAGAACCTGACGCCAACGCTCTTCCCGATGCCGCAGCGAAACTGAGCGACGCCGCTCTGTGCCTCGCAAAAGTGACCGAGGAACTTCGCCGGCCTCTCGATCTTAAAAAATAATCAGCGCTTATTTCTTAGGCTCGAGAGTCGCCTTCGTCGCGCCCGTCGAGACTCCACCATCCACCAGCAGCGTTTGCCCCGTGACATAGCGGCTCGACTCCGACGCAAGAAACACAACAGCGCCGTCTAGATCGTCCGGCCTTCCCGGCCGCTTCACCGGAATACGATCCGTAATGTATTCGACCCATGCAGCGTTCTGGTACAGCACCTCATTCTGCTTGGTCTTGAACCATCCGGGCGCGAGGCAATTCACCGTCACTCCATGCCTGCCCCAGTCGTCGGCAAGGCTCATCGTCAGTTGCCGAATGCCCCCACGGCTGGCGCCATACGGCCCCAATCCAGCAAACCCCGCCACGCTGGTCACCGAACCGATATTGATGATGCGCCCGTAACCGCGCTGAATCATCCCGCGCGCCGCAGCCTGCGCCACAAAAAACGCGCCGCGCAGATTCGTGTCGAGGATCGTGTTCCAGTCCTCCCAGGTCACGTCGAGCGCAGGCTTGCGAATATTGCAGCCCGCATTGTTCACAAGAATGTCGATCTTCCCGAAATGCTCTTCGATCTCCGGTACAGCTCTCTGAATGCTGGCGTAATCGCGCACGTTGAGCTCTGTCGAAAAAGTCTTGCGTCCAAGCGCTTCGATCTCGCGCGCAAAATCGCTCAGCGTGCTCTTGTCGCGGCTGGTCATTGCGATATCCGCGCCCGCACGCGCCAGCGCTCGCGCAAAGTACTGGCCCAGTCCGCGGCTCGTCCCAGTCACCAATGCGACCTGCCCCGAAAGATCAAACAAATTCTCGCTCATCGCTTACCTCTCCTGGAGTCTGACAAATCCCTGCAGCCGAATTTTGTGAAGGGGCACGACTGAAATGAAGGGTACGGGCGTTAGCCCTTACATATCCAAAGTCTGAAGGCTTATAGGCCCTGAGGGAGATCTTTCCCTCAACACGGTTCGGCAGACGCTACCTAGGGCTCCAGCACTACTTTCAGCAATCCCGGTTCGCGATCGTAGAGCCGCTGAAACCACCGCGCTCCATCTTCCAGCGGCGCCACGGCCGAGATCAACGGCTCCACGCGAATGCGTCCATCAGCCATCATCGCAATGCACTCGGGATACTCCCCGCACGATGCGCATGAGCCCTGCAAACGAATCTGCCTCGACACCACCGACTGCAATGCCAGCTCGATCTTTGGCGCCACGTTGCCCACCAGCGTCACCGCGCCGCCCTTGCGCACGCTCTCGATTGCAAGACCGATCGCGTCGGTGATGCCCACGCACTCCAGCGCAACATCTGCGCCGCGACCTTCGGTCCGCTTCTGAATCTCCGCAACGACATTCTGCGTCTTCGAATTGAACGTCTCCGTCGCGCCAAGACCGCGCGCCATCTCCAACCTCGTATCGTCGACATCGACCACAAATACGCGCTCCGCGCCCGCCTCGCGAATTGCCTGCAGCGTAAGCAGCCCGATCATCCCCGCGCCAACAACCACCGCCGCATCGCCGGGCTCCAGCGGCGTCAGCGATGCCCCATGCACTGCAACCGACGCAGCCTCGATCAGCGCCGCATGCGCGAACGGCATAGTATCCGGCAGCGCATACGCAATTCTCTCTGGCACGGTTACATATTCGGCAAAGGCGCCCATCCTGCGAAACAGCGGCGTCGAAACGCCAATCACCTCGCGCCGGTCGCACAGATTCACCTGCCCGCGTCGGCAATAGAAGCAATCGCCGCAATACACCGTCGAATCGAACGTGACCCGATCGCCGACGCGAAAACTCCTCACGCCGCTTCCCACCGCCTCGATCACTCCTGCAGCCTCGTGTCCCATCACGATGGGTGGAATGCGCCGGCCCGTGCTGCCGTCAAACCCGTGCACGTCGCTGCCGCAGATACCGCACGCTCTGATGCGAATCAGCAGCTCATCGTCCGCCGGTTGCGGCTTCGGCGCGTCCTCTATCGCAAGATGTTTGTATTCGGAAAGCACCAACGCCTTCATCGCGCCTCCAACTTTCGGCCTCGAGCTTCGTCTGGCCCGCCCTCATTGTACTCACGCAGGCGCAGCTTCTTTCTCCGGCTCGATTCGTCCCAGCAGCACAATATACGCCGCGATGCCAATCGTCAGATAGATCGCCGCCGCGCCGAAAGCCCACGCAAACGAGTGGAAGATCGAAAATAGATATCCCGTTAAAATCGGCGCCGCAATTCCAGAAAGCTGATTGGAGAAGTTCAAAATTCCTCCCACGCGCCCCACGTTGCCTCTGCTCGCAATCAGCGAAGGAGCCGACCAGCCCACCGGCGCAGCCGCCGACAATCCCCCAATCGAAATGCTGATCCACACCAGCGCCTGCATCGCATCATGCGCTTTCGCCGCGCCCAGAATTCCCAATCCAAACGCCGTTCCGCAGATCAACACCGTCTGCCGCACGCGGCTGGCGTCGAACCCGCGACGAATCAGCGCATCCACTAGCCACCCGCCCACGACCAGATCGCAGATCGTCGCCACCAGCCAGGGCAGCGACGTATACAGAAACGATCTATAGAGCTCGATGTGCAGCGCCAACGAGAGATAGCTCGGCAACCACGTCAACAGGAGATAGAAGACATAGTTATACGATCCGAATCCGATCGCCAGCCCGATGACCTTGCGCTGTCCGAGCAGAAATCCAAGCGACCTCTCCTGACCGGCGCTCTCCTGTTTCCACTCCGTCTCCTGCGCCCCCGAAACAATCGCTGCGCGCTCCGTCTCGCTCAGCGACTCGTCTTCGCTCGGATCGCGATACATCCTCCAGAACAACAGGAAGTACAGAATGCTGATCAAGCCCGTCAATGCGAAGCTCCACCGCCAGCCGATTCTCAACAGAATTAGACCAAGCAGCGGCACCCCGATCGCCGAAGAAAACTTGGCGGACGAATCAAAGATCGCCGTCGCAAGACTGCGCGCCCGCGGCGGGAACCACAATCCCACAGCCTTGGCGTTCGCCGGAAACGTCGGCGCTTCGCCAACGCCCAACAAGAAACGCGCCCCAAACAAGCTGGGAATTCCGGGCGCCGCAGCCGCGCTGAACGACGCGATGCTCCAGACGAACGTGCTCACGCGCCCAATCCGCTTCACGCCGAACCGATCGAGCAGCACGCCAATCGGCAACTGGCACAAGGCGTACGTCCAGTTGTATGCGCCCGACAAATATCCGAATGTAACGTTCGAGATCCCGAACGCGGCAATCAGCGCCTCGTGCGACACCGAGAGGTTCACGCGATCGAAATAATTCACCAGCACGCCGAGACTCAATAGGAATGCAATCTGCCAGCTCCGCCTCGGCAATCGCGTCTCAGATATGCTCAACGTCGCTCCGTGATCAATCTCGCCGCTAATCTGTGGCGCCGTGCAGGCTTTTCAGATCGATCCCCAATTGCTGGCATTTCTTGTAGAGATGACTGCGCTCCAGCCCCAGCGCCTTGGCCGCCTGCGTAACATGCTTGCCGCTGCGCTCCAACTCTGCGAGCACCTGCGTACGCTCGAACTCCAGCACGCGCTCAGCCAGAGGTCCCGATGACGACGTATCACTGCCGGCTCCATTCGCTCGGCCCATGGCGCCATGCGTCGCGGGCAGCGCCAATTGCACTGCCTCCGAGTCCACCGCGCCATCCGCCAGCAGAAGCAGGCGCTCCACAACATTGCGCAACTCGCGAATATTTCCCGGCCACGCATACTCTTTCAGGGCATCGATCGCCGATGCTGCAAACAGCGCCGGCTTCCATCCGTTCTGCGCGCTCACCTGCCGCGCAAAGTGCTCCACAAGCATGGGCAGATCCTCGCAGCGTTTGCGCAGCGGAGGCAGCTCGATCGGAAAAACAACCACGCGATGATACAAATCGCGGCGAAATCCACCGGACTCGACAAGCTCTTCGAGGTTGCGATGCGTCGCCACCACGACACGCACGTCCACCTTAGTCGGCTTGTCGGCGCCAACGCGCTCCACCTCACCCTCTTCGAGCACACGGAGCAGCTTGGCCTGCATCGCCGCCGGCATATCGCCAATTTCATCCAGAAATAATGTCCCGCGATGCGCCTGTTCAAACTTGCCTGTATGCCGCTGCGCCGCGCCAGTGAACGAACCCTTCTCATGTCCGAAAAGTTCGCTCTCGATCAGCTCCGCCGGCACGGCAGCGCAGTTCAACGTCACAAAAGGTCCCGCCGCGCGCGAGCTCTTCTCATGCAGCGTGCGCGCCACAAGCTCCTTGCCCGTTCCCGTTTCGCCATAGATGCAAACACGGGTCTCGCTAGCCGCTACCCGCTCGATCTGCGTCATCACGCGCCGCATCGTCTCGCCGCTCCACACCAACGTATGCTTGCCCACGCGCGTGCGCAGCTCGCGATTCTCGCTTTCCAAACGCGTTAATTTCAGCGCGTTCTCCAGCGTCACCAGCAGCTTTTCCGTCGAAAGCGGCTTCTCCAGAAAATCCAAGGCGCCGAGCCGCGTGGCCTTCACCGCCATCTCGATGTGCGCCTGGCCGCTCATCATCACCACCGGCGCGGCCACGCTTGCCGCCTTCAGATCTTCGAGCAGCGCAAGCCCATCACGTCGCGGCATCACTACGTCGCTCAAAATCAGATCGAACGGCTGCGCCTTGGCCAGCTCCAGCGCACGCTCCGCGTTGTCGCACACCACGGCCTCATGCCCCGCGAGGCGAAATGCGCGCGACAGCGAAGCGAGCGTGTTCGCTTCATCATCGACAATCAGAATCTTTGCGTGCGAACTCATGCATCGGCCTTCGGCAGCGTAATGATAAACGTTGCCCCGCTGCCCGTGCGGCCCTCGACAGCGATCGCGCCGCCGTGATCGGCCACCACCGACTGCACAATCGCCAGGCCCAGGCCGGTTCCGTGCGTTTTCGTCGTGTAGTAAGGCGTAAACAATCGCTCGCACTCTTCCTGAGTCAGGCCCTCGCCGGTATCACTCACACGAATCTCGATCTTGTCTTCTGCGGGTTGGGCGCCGAGTGTTAGCTTGCCGCCGTTGGGCATGGCGTCCATCGCATTCAGCACAAGATTCGACAGCGCCCGATGCAGCAGTTCGGGATCGACCATCAGCGGCATCGGCCCGCTCGCGATCTTCATCTCAAAATCGATCTTCGCCTCACGGCTCGCCACTCCTTCATAGAGCGACCGCACCCGCTCCAGCACATCGCGCGCATCGACGCGCTCCAGCTCCGGCTTTGGCATTTTGCTGAAGTCGCTGAAACGCCCAATGATGGTTTTCAAATTCGCGATCTCCGCGCTCAACGTCGCCGTGCTCTCGCGAAATACTTCGTCGAACTCCGCCTCCGGCAACGCCCGCGCTCGCGTTAGATTTTCGACCGTCAGTTGCAGCGGAAACAACGGATTCTTCAACTCGTGCGCCAGCCTGCGCGCCAGCTCGCGCCACGCCGCCACGCGTTCGCTCTGCACCAACTGGTCACGTTGCGTCGCAAGCTGCGCCGTCATGTGATTAAAGCTGCGCGCCAGCATGCCTATCTCATCCCGCCCGCGTTCCGGCGCCCGCGCATCCCAATTGCCGCCCGCAACCTCTTCGGCGGCGTGCGCCAGTTGCTCAATCGGACGCGACACCCGCGCCGCGATCCAGAGACTGAATACGATGGCCAGCAGAATGCCGCCCGACGCCACTCCGTACGCGATCGCACGGATGTGTTGTTCCGCCTCCACCATGCTCGCGCGCGAGATTCCCACCAGCAACACTGCAAGCACATTGCCCGATTCGTCCTTCAGCGGAATCGCCGTCGCGTTGATGCTGTCTCCGCGATCGCTTGTCAGATAGACAATCTGTGCCTGTTGCGCTCCCGTCTTAAGCGCTGATCCGATCAATGCGCCGTAGCGATCGGCGGAGGGAACAGCTCCATTGGCGTCCACCAATTCTTTCGGATCGAATATAGCGGTCGTCACATTTCCCTGCGGCCCATTGTCCACGCTCGAAGCCTGGGTGCGATAGAGAGCTGCCTGCATGCCCGACGCAACCGGAAGATCAGATAAAAATCCCTGATCCAGGCGCCGGCCTCCCACCAGCCGCACGGCAGGTTCAACGCCGTGAATCGCACGCACGGCAAATAGTCCCAGAGCGCTTGACCCGTCCGGCAGTTCTTCCTGCTTCAAAAACGCGGCGTGCCCCAGTTGGTCGGCCGCAGGTTCCGGATAGCCGAAGCGCGCCGGCCATTGCGCGGAACTCACCACATTGCCATCTGCCCCCACAATTTCGAGAAAGTCCAGTTGCGCCTCCTGTGCCATTGTTTGCGCTTCCGTGAGGTAAGGCGCTGTATCGCCGGACTGCGCAATGCCCAGAGCCACCGTGCGCGCATGCTCGTTCGACGCAAGCCGATCCACTGCGGCCGCAACCTCAGCCGATCGATGTTGGAACTCACGCTGAAACTGGCTCACGAACAGGGCAGTCTCTTCCTGATCGCGCTGCTCGAAGACAGTACGGACGCGCAACAGCACGGTCCACGCCACGGCCGCCACAGCCGCCGCAACGGTGAGCGAAAACAGAAGAAGCAGTCGCTGCCGCAGGCTCACGGCGCATCCTCCAGCGAAACCCCTGCCAGATCGGGCTCGCCGCCGGCCAGCAAATGCAGATCGCGAATTCGTCCGCCCACAGCATAAGCGCGCGGCAAACTCACCAGCGGAATCAACGTGTGTTGATCAAGAAACGTGCGTTCGACCTTGTAGATTGCTGCCGGACTCGGATCGGCGCCAACCGGAATCTCGCGCATCTGGTGCAGCGCTTCATCCAGCACAGCCGAAGGCTTGCCGCCTTGCAACGCAATACGCCGCAAAAGCAGGTCAGGCTGCTGCCCGGTCGCGGCGCTCGCAACAACCGCATTAAAGCCGGCCTCACGCAGATCGAGCGCGATGCGCTGTGCAGCCAGTTGCATTACGCCGTCACCCTCGGCAGCCAACGTCAGTGTCGGAACGGCGAGCCCGCCGTGCAGCGCATGCGCCTTGTTCAGGTCGCGCTCCACCGGAAACAGGAACGAAAATCCGCTGAGCCCCTGGGGCAACACGCTCGCGGTCGCTTCCCCCTGCCGCTGAAAGATCACATTGGCGATGGCGCTGCGATCGATCGATGCTGCAATCGCCGCGCGCAGCAAAGGGTTTGCCAAGGCGCCGCTCTCGCTGACCTGCAGCGCCAAGAGGTCCACGGGCGGCGAGATCACCGTCGCGAGTTTCTGCTGTTGCGCCTGCCGGATCATCTCCGCTGGAACATCGATCACATCGACGCGGTCCAGGCTGAGATCAAGCCACTGATCGCGCACAGCGCGACGCCCGCGAATCTCGATCGCATCGACGAACGGCCTGCCCTGCCAGCAGGCATCGTTCGCCACGATTTTTAGAGCGCCATCCTTGATCTCATCGATGCGAAATGGTCCCGCGCCGGCGCCGCCCGGCGTCTTTCCGTCGGCCGTCGCCACAAGCTCGATAAGAAACTCATCGTTCGCCAGCAGCGCCGGCAGGTTCGGCGTCGCCATATCGCTGGTAAACACAATCGTCGCGCCCACAGCATGGACTGCCGACCATGGGCAGCCGCCGTTGCAGCTCAGATTCAACGACGCCACTACAGCCGTTGACGTGAGCGGCGAATCATCGTGAAAACGTACGCCCGGCCGCAGACGAAACTCCCAGCGATGCGCGTCGCCGTCCGACTCCCAGCCCGTGGCCAGCGCAGGCTGCACGCTGCCGTCGGCGCCGATGCGCGTGAGCCCGTCATAGATCAGCCGCCGCGCGATCACCATCGGATCGCCGGCCGTTTCGACACGAAGCACGCCGCCGTAGTGCGGCCGCGTCCGCGCCGGCGCCGGCATCGCGAGAACCATCAACGCGCAGCTAATTGCAAAGCGCCGTAACACGGTCCACCTCGTATCGATCTGTCGATGCTCTCACCACGGCGAAGATGCTCTTGCCGTCCGGCGCGGGCCATACCGCCGTAACAGCGCCGCCAATCTCTAAAGGAGCGCTTGCCGGAACCGCTTCCAACGAGGGCGTCTCGTAGGCGCGAAGGCTGTCTCTAGTCGCCTCGCCCGAACCCGATACGATCATCTGCGCGCCCGTCCCGCATCCCGAGCGGAGAAGTGCGAAATCGCTTCCCCAGTCGCGTGTTCCAGCCATCGGCCTCATGGCGCCGTTTTCGACAACGGACACCTTGCCGTCCACGCCGGTAAGGAACATGGCAGTTGCGCCACCAGCGCGCGGCGCCCACACGGCGGAGTAGAACGCCGGCAAATCGACGGCCGCGGCTGGCGTCATCACGCCGGTGAAGTAGTTGCGCCCGCTGTTGTAAAACGCCTTCTGCTGCGGAGGTCCGTTCCCACCTTGCGCGATCGGCCACGGATCATCGCTCGGTCCGCAGTTCACAGCCCAGTCATTGGGGGACTGCGCCGGAGACGCTGGCCCCGTGCATTCGGCGCCGGGCAACCACGCCTCGAAGCCCGCGCCGGTCGCATCGGCTGCCAGCATGCCGTGCGGATCGCGCGACAGCGGCCGTCGTTGCCCGATATCCACGTGAGCCTGCTCGCGCCATCCATCGCCCGAACGAACGTAGAGAACCACCTCTTCCGGTTCGAGCACGATCAAACCGCCCTGTGTCTCCAGCGCCGAAAGCACCGGCCGGCTCGAGACGAGCATCGTCTGCAGTCGCAGCGTGAGCCCAGAGGCCGGCGCGGCGCGCTGCTC